>CAYHTF010000001.1:0-28287 GCA_964359535.1 uncultured Candidatus Saccharibacteria bacterium
GGCTGAGCAAGAAAAATATCCGCTTCTTCGGCCGCAAAATCATCGTTGTTCTGGCCTACTATATCGCGGTCGTTCTGCCGCTTTATCTTAAAGGCATTATCGGTCATCCGGACAATAGTTTTTGCGGCTGCGGCAAGGAAGAATTGATTATGGACAAACTAATTGTGGGCATTGCTTCCGGCTCGGTGGGTTTTATTATTGGCGCTATACTTTACCATTATTTGAAAAAGAAAAATCAGGGCAAAGCGTATTTTCCTTTTCAAAAGGTTGTTTTGCCCATTGCCCCTTTGATTATTTTAACCGTTGTTTTTTACTTCTTAACTCGCTAACTTGTGGATAACTAATTGCCAGAGATCTGTTCTCTGCCAGTTTATTACGCTATGGAACAGCCAATCATTGAAAAATTAAACGAGTTTGTGCAAAAAGCCGACCTGCTCAAAAAGCAGGAAAAGCTTGATTTGTCTTCGGACCAGGATTTAAGCATTGCCATTATGAATTTGGTGAGTATTGAAGAACATTTTTTCTTTTCCGGCGGCAAAACCCAAAAACCAGAGTATTACGACCTAATCAAGGATGTGCGGGAAATGAGAAAAGAACTGCTCAAGAAAATTATTAAGGATTCAGAGCCGGGCGCGGAAAAATGGTGCATTTCCAAGCACTTGCTGGCCGCTTCTATGCGGCTGATGGAAGTGGGCACCAAGCAATTGGGCCAGGACAAAAAACAAGAGGCCTATGATTTGTTTGACAAGGCCTATCAGCTATATTCTCTTTTTTGGGGAATAAATATGGGGCTGGTTAAAACAGACGACATCAAACACATTGACGATGGCGCCATAAATAAACACGACAAAGAGAAAAAAGGATTTATGGGAAAACTGGGCGAGCTGGTCAAAAAAGTGATTGACTGCTGTATTGAATAAAATAGTCTATAAACAAAATCACCGCAACAAGCGGTGTTTTTGTTTACTCATCTTCAAACATTCAAATACTTAGCATAGTATTTGAAGTAACCATCGGGGCTGGAATAGACATATTTTTATTTACAAACAACATAATGCAAATATTCTAATGTTTTGTTTGTTGTATAATTTCTATTTTCTGACTTATCCGCTTTGAAGCGATTATATTCTTTCGTGAAATAACCATATTTGCCCCGTAGGATCATTGTTTCTTTAATATCCTTAAGCGTCATAAGTCCCTCGTTGTTGTAGCTTAAAAAGATATATTTTGCTTTCGCTTTTAAAATCAAATCCTTAAATACTTTTTTTACCTGCGTTCCTGAGCAATAAAGAGATTTTTGATTTTGATAATCACGCAAGCCAGTTTTTCCATGTATTTTTGGATTATCATATTTGGCGATAGTTTCAAGCATGTGATAATTTGTTGCGTATTGCCGGTGATTATATGGCGGGTCAAGATATAAAATGTCCCCTTCAACCTTGCTCGCAAGATTATTAATGTCCTCGTTGAAAACTTGGTGTTCTTGGTCATTCATTATCAACTCTGCCGGTTTTAACACAAATGGCGTTTGTGCCGTCTTTTTTAATTGTTTCAAAAACGCGCCATAAATAGAGGCGGTATTCGCTCGTCTATCAATCGTTTCAATAAGTGTGGCCAGGAGAAAATAATACTCATTGTCAGTAATCAGCTTTTCTTTTTTCCAATTCTCAACTTTTTGGCGAATTGCGTCGCATCTCATTCCGTTTTCGTCAGAAAAATATTGTCGCCCCTCGTTTTTATTTTTAGTTCCGCCAACGCAATAGTTTTTATAATAAAGCAGGCGTGCCATATCCGCATTTCTCGCAAACATCACGCTCAACCAAATTTTTGCCGTCTATATCAAACATTCTTGACACTAACTCAACTTCGCAATGAATACAAATCTCTCTTGCCTCTGTCAATTCATAATCTACAACTTTCAAATTATCATCAATACCATCAAATTTTGAGTATTGGTTATCCGTATTATGCAAAGCAATAACTAATTGTTTCTCCAAATCAATTTTAGACAAACTGCTTTCCACTTTGGCTTTTATATTTACATCGTAAAACATAAATTTTTTGTTAATTGTTAATATTGATACTAAAATTCAAAAAATTACCCCTGAAATATATACTTTTTGTGATATTCCAAAAATTCTTCTCTACCGTCAACATTTAAGTCTTCAACGGCTTGATTATTGAAAATATTTAATCTAACAATATTTTCTTTTGAAAGCTTGCTTGAAATCAAAATCTTTTTATCAAGTGTGAATGTTATCAACCCAATACCCCTATCAAATAATTTATCAAATAATGGAGAAAGCAAAATTCCATTTTTTACATTTATTCTTTCTTCATTGTTGCTGTGCACCCAAGGTTTAATATGGCTAGCAATTAAAAGTCTTTTATCGTCAATTCCCGTAATGGGACATCTTTTCATCTCTGAAAATAAATTACTCCTAAAATAGGATTGTCCGATTCTACTTTTTTGCTCAATAATTTTTTCTGTATTTTTAAATTTTCTTGTTGCCCTAAAAACAATTTTATTTTTATCAATAGTAAAAAAACCTAAATCGTCTTTTTCAATTTTTTCTATAAAATCAGTCAACGCGTAAACTCCTTTTGCGATTCTTGTAAATCTCGAGTCTCTTTGAACTCTTTCCTGAATTGTGTTATCTGGAGTTATCCCAGTAATTTTACTTTTATCTTTGTAGTTCCAAACCTCCTTATATAAAAGCTTTAACGGCGCAAAATAACCATTGTTCATCATCACTCTTTCTATCGCTTCGGAATAAGTTGTGTCGTCGTTATTAAACATATTGAAATTGTTTAAAAATGTAATAATCGCTAGACAACGCCCTATATTTCCAAATAGCTTCTTTGTGCTGTTTGGCGCGATTGCCTTCTATATTTTTAATTATAATACTTTTTAGCGTAAGCCCCAATTTCTGAGCTTCGTTCATGCAATAAAACCCTAAAGGTATCCATCTGCCAGCCGTGTATTTATCGCCAATAACAATCGTGAGATATCTGGCTTTCTCCAAAACTTCAATCGTGTTTTTTAGAACAGCCGAAAATTTTTCTAAAAATTCTTTAAGCGACTTAGTATTTGATAAATCCTCTTTCAAGTCGCTAAACTTAATTATATCAGCGTAAGGCGGGTGTAGAATTGCTAATTGTATATTTTTCTTTTTTCTTGCGTTTAAGATTTCAGTTATGCTCGAAAAAGTCTTTTTATCAGTACTGTCGCCAGTTATAAGTTCCGCGAAATAATTCTCATTATCGACCCTGCTTTTTATATGTTTTATAAGGTCATGCTGTATATCAATTCCAATAAAATGTCTGCCTAATCTTTCAGCTTCGTAAGCTGTTGTTCCGCTACCTACAAATGGGTCAAAAACAATATCGTTTCTTTTTGTATATCTCAAAATTAATTGTCGTGGAATCTGTGGGACAAAATTGCCGTGATAAAAGCCGTCGTGCTTTCCGGTTTTGTCTCTTTCGGGAATAATCCATAAACTATCCGTCCAAATTTCTGATTCTTTCCAATTATTTAAATTTACATCATTGAAGTTCGGCATGATTATTTTTATCGTATTGCCGCCTACGCTAAAGCTTCGGCGGGCATAAGACCCGCTAAATTCGCTTCGCCCCGCTAAACGGGGCTTCGCTCATTAAGCGGCTCTTATGTCGGGGCGTCGGGATTCGAACCCGAATTAAATCTTCCCAAAAGACTCGTGCTGCCATTGCACTACGCCCCGTTTTTTAACCTTGCTTTCATCTTAACGGAAAACTGGGACTGGTCAACCCATTCTTGTTTTTCCACTGTGGTATAATTATATTGCGTAGTATAATAAAGTTGTGAAACTCAAAGATTTTTTTCAAGAGTTCAATATCCCGGGCCAATGCCGAAAATACGGCTTGCCGCTTTGGCAATGCCCGCAGTTTTTGTTTTTGCTGATGGGTCTTGTTATTATCTTCGCCAACACCGTTATTTATGCTGTCGGCACTCGTTTTTTCGCTGAGCCAGAGACAGTCGCTCTAGTTGTCATTGCTGTTACGGCAGTACTGTTTATTATGTCCTTTACTATAATGCGCAGCTTTGAACGGCTGGCCGAGGTGAGTCGCATGAAAACGGAATTCGTCAATGTGGTTTCCCATCAGTTAAGGGCGCCCATTTCCAATCTAACTTGGGCTATTGAGTTTTTGATGTCCGGCCGAATAGGCCAGGACAAAGAAAAACAGGCGGAATATTTTGAGCTTCTCAAAGAGAACAGCGCTAGAATGCAAGAGCTTGTTTCGGACTTACTGACAGTTGCGCGCATTGAAACAGCCACTTTGGTTCTGCAAAAAGACAAGGTTTTGCTGGCCGAAGTAGTTCAAGAAGTCATTAACGCTTTCAAAATTTTCGCTCAATCATCGCATGTGGAAATAAAAGTTAATATTGAAGAAGGCCTGCCCGCGATTTTAGCCGACCGCGGCCAGCTTAAAATAGCCGTTGAAAACTTGATAGAAAACGCTATCCGCTATACTAAAGGAAAGGGCCGGGTCCAAGCTATCCTTAAGCGTGTGGAAAACATGATTTATTTCGCGGTCAAAGACGACGGCGAGGGCATACCCAAACCGGACCAGAAGTTTATTTTTCAGAAGTTTTTCCGCGCTGAAAACGCGCGCCAGCTCCAAACTCAGGGTTCGGGACTGGGCCTTTACATTACCAAAGCCATTATTGAAAAGTCGGGCGGTCGAATCGGCTTTGAAAGCCAGGAAGGCAAAGGCAGCCGTTTTTGGTTTAGTTTGCCCCGTTAACTTCACAAGATATACACAGTTTTGTATAATGCTGTTATACAGCAGATATTTATGATTTATCCAAGGAAGCTATTGGTAAAAGTTAAAAATCGGTTGAAAGCCAAGGAGATCGTAGTGGTGACGGGAATGCGTCGAGTGGGCAAAACCACGCTTTTGAAAATGGTTTTTGACGGCATTAATAGCCCTAACAAGGTTTTTTTAGATATTGAAAATCCAGTGGAACAAAAAATTTTTGAAGAAAAAGATTATAACAACATTTGGGCTAACTTAAAGCCATATGGTATTGCAAATACCAGCAAGTCCTACCTATTTTTAGATGAGGTTCAGGCAAGCCCAAGCATTATTAAAGCGGTTAAATATTTACAGGATCATTATGATGTAAAATTTTTCTTAACTGGCTCCAGTAGTTTTTATCTGAAAAATCTTTTCTCTGAAAGTTTGGCTGGCCGTAAAATAATTTTTGAAATGTTTCCACTTGATTTTGAAGAGTTTTTAATTTTTAAGGGCATCACTAAAGAGTTTCATATTTCATTTAAGCAGAAACAAGACAAGAAAAATAAAATTCAGCATGAGCGGCTGAAAAAGTTTTACGAGGAATACTTGGAATTTGGCGGGTTTCCGCAAGTTGTTTTAGCTGAAAGTTTTGAGCAAAAGAAGGAAAATCTCAAGGATATTTTCAAATCTTACTTCGAAAAAGATGTGCGGTCTTTAGCTGATTTCCGCGAGATTAATGTTTTTCGCGATTTATTGCTTTTACTTTTACGGAGAGTTGGCTCTAAATTAGAGATAAGCAAGCTGTCTGTCGAGGTTGGCGCTGCCAGAGCCACGGTTTATTCCTACTTGTCGTTTTTACAAGGCACTTATATGATTGATTTAGTGCCACTTTATTCCAAAAGTATTGATAAAGAGGTGGCTGGAGCTAAAAAAGTATATGTTTGCGATAATGGCTTGTTAAGTCAATTTAGTCGTGTTAGTAGCGGGGCTTTGTTGGAAAATGCTGTTTATCTTAATTTAAAACAATGTGGCAAGATTGGTTATTATCAAAAAAGGCAAGGATCGGAAGTAGATTTTATTTTAGATGACAAAATTGCCCTTGAGGTTAAGGAAAAAGGAAACGAAAGCGATTACTTAAAATTGAGCAGGATTGCCAAGAGTTTAGACATAAAAGAAAGATATGTTGTCAGTAAAGATTTCGCGCCAAAAAGGGGGTTTATTCCTGCTTCTGAAGTTTAAAATTATTTTGCTTGCCCCGTAAAGTATAAAAAGTATAAATTTATGTATTTCAAAAAAAACACCCTAACAAGAGTAACCGCGTTAATCTATTTTGTGGGTTTTGCTATTGTTTTTTATTTGGTATTAAATATTGCTAATCCCAGCGCTTCCGGCGGAGAAGGTGTGTTTGGTCAGATAGCGTATGTGGTAGTAAGTGCGTTTGGGATAATAATACCAACTGTGTTCGCGGGAACAATGTTAATTAGTGGTTTTATACAAATTGGTTTTTCGATTGTAGGGTGGAAAAAATTAACTATTGCAGACAAAGTTATTTTTGCAATTATGTTGTTAAGTTTTTTGTTTATGTTTCTTATTCTTGCTTATAACTTTTTGATTTATAGAACTGAAGGTTATCAAAATTCAAAAATAATAGAAAGCATAAAAGAGCAAGACAATCCAGATTTATGTGGAGAAATAAAAGATCAAAATATAGTTATTGAAAATGAGACAATAGAACATTGTTATAAGGAGTTTGCCCTAAAAAGACAAGACCCTAATTTATGTAAAAACAATTCTTGCTTTATTGAATTGGCTATAATTCTTAAAGATCCCTCTTTGTGTGAAAAGATGGTTTATGATTTTTCTGAACCAGGTTGTTATGAGGATGTTTTTAATGAAATTTGGGGAAGCATAGAAAATAAAGAAGCTGTTTGTGGTGCGATTGAGGATACAAATAACAAAAAGTGCTGCTTCAAGAGAATAGAATTAGAAAGGGTTTTAAATAAACCTTGGAGAAGCGAAGAAAGTAGAAAAGCGGTTTGTGGCAGTAAGGATCCAGGTCTCGCAGATTGTTGCTCTTTTAGGGTAGAACTAGAAAAGTAAAAAAGTTTATAAATTTTATGGTAGAAAAAGAAGAACAATTACAAAAACAAGGGAAGTTGATAAATATTGACAACTGTTTTTGTTTTGTTACAATTAAAGAGATTAATCTCACTGCGTTCGGGGTCGCAAGCCCATGACCGCAGTTTTTATTTAAAATGCGAGTTGTAATTTTTATTGATGGCAGTAATTTTTATCATCACCTTAAATATCTAACCGCTGGAAAGAATAATTTATCTCTGTTGAGTTAGGACTTTTAACGGGGTTTGCCTATAAAATAATTATAAATAATACGAATATGAAAAAAATTCTTTTAATTGAGGACGAGGCGGCTTTGCAAAAAACCGTGGGCGATCTTTTAATCTCCGAGGGCTACGAGGTGCGCTCGGCTCTGGACGGCGAAATCGGAGTTGCTTTGGCTCAAAGCGAAAAGCCGGACTTGATTTTGCTTGACTTAATCTTGCCCAAGCTTCACGGATTTGAAGTGCTCAAGTTTTTAAAGAGCAACGAAAGCACCAAAGATATTCCGGTGATTGTGCTTACTAATTTAGAAAAGGTCTCTGATGTGGACAGGGCTTTGGAGCTTGGCGCGACCACTTATCTCGTTAAAGCGGCTTACACTTTGGAGGAAATAGTGGAGAAAGTGAAAAAAGCGCTCGAATGATAAATTAGAAAATAGTTATTGGAACATAGAAAATGGTAATAGAAATTAGAAAATGGAAAAAATAGACGATTAACCAATTTCTAATTTCCATTTTCCATTACTAATTTCAAATTTCTAACAACCAATTTCCGTTGAATCTATGAAAGTTGAACCGCAGCAGTTAAAATCATTTCTGGCGGACGCGGGCCTGGTCAAAGAAAAGCAGTTTGACGAGGCCCTGGCCAAAGCGGAAAAAACCAAACAGAAAGTAGGCGATATTTTGGTTTCCGATGGCCTACTCTCTCAGGAGCAGATGATAAAAATGGAGGCCTATATTCTGGGCATCCCTTTTGTTAATTTGGAAGAAGAAACCATTGATCCGAAAATACTTAAAATTATACCCGAACCCATTGCCCGTTCGCACAATATCATCGCTTTTAGAAAAAAAGACCAAAACCTTGAAGTGGCAATGCTCGACCCTGAGGATTTAAGAACAATTGAGTTTATCAAGAAAAAAGCCAATTTGAAAATTCTGCCGCGGCTGACAACCGTGGATTCAATCAAAAACGCCTTGCGCCAGTACGCCAAGTCGCTGGAAGCGGAGTTTGGTGAAATCATCAGAAAGGACGCGGGCATTATTAAAATAATCAGAGAAAGCGACGAATCGGCCGGGAGCAAAGAAGTAGAGAAAGAAGAATTAAGAAAGGCAGCCGAAGAATTGCCGGTTATTCGTATTGTGGACACTTTAATTAAGCACGCTATTCTTCAGCGCACATCGGATATTCATATTGAGCCCACGGAAAAAGAAGTGATAGTTAGATACCGCATAGACGGCATTTTAAGAGACGCGATGCTTCTGCCCAAAACAGCGGCTTCGGGGATTGTGGCTCGCATCAAAGTTTTAAGCGACTTAAAATTAGACGAGCATCGTTTGCCGCAAGACGGAAGATTTAAGGTTGAAACCGAGGAATACCGCTATTCTGTAAGGGTGTCCATCTTGCCGGTATTTGACGGAGAAAAAATCGTGATGCGTCTTTTGCCCGAAACATCTTCTAAAGCCCTTACACTGGAGGGCTTGGGACTTAGAGGGATGGCTTTGGAAAAAATACAAGACGCTCTAAAAAGGCCTGTGGGTATGATTTTAATTACCGGGCCGACCGGTTCGGGAAAGACCACCACCTTATACGGTATGATGGAAATTTTGAACGACCCGGGCGTTAATATCTCCACGGTTGAGGACCCGATTGAGTATCGTATGCCTAGAATTAATCAAACGCAGGTTAATCCCAAAATCGGCTTTACTTTCGCCTCGGGTCTGCGCTCGCTGGTTCGGCAAGACCCCGATGTGATTATGGTGGGCGAAATTCGAGACAACGAAACCGCCTCGCTGGCCATTAACGCGGCTCTCACCGGACACTTGGTGCTGTCCACTTTGCATACCAACTCGGCGGCCGGGTCTATTCCTCGGCTGATTGATATGCAGGCCGAGCCGTTTCTTATTTCTTCCACGGTGAATATTATTTTGGCCCAGCGGCTGGTCCGGCGGCTTTGCTCGGAAAAAGAAAAATACACCCTGAACGAGGCGGAAATAAAGGACTTGGATAAATACTGCGATATGGACAAAATTATGGCTATGTTTAAGGAAGAAAAAATCGCCAAACCGAACGACACGCTCAAAGATATTACTTTTTACCGCCCTAAGACAACCAAAGAAAACGAGGACGGCTACAGTGGCCGCATAGGCATTTACGAAGCCCTGCCCATAACCGAGACCATCAAGGATATGATTGTTAAAAAAGCGACCTCGGACCAAATACAGAAGGAAGCGGAAAAAGAAGGAATGAGAACAATGTCCGAGGACGGGTTTGTCAAGGCGGCGCAGGGAGTAACATCGATTGAGGAAGTATTAAGAGTCATCACTGAATAATTATGCCTTCATATTCTTATACCGCTAAATCATTGCAAGGAGAAGAGGTCTCCGGAGAAAAAACCGCCAAAAGCGAGAGAGACCTGGCCGGCCTGCTTCGTCAGGACGGCTTCGTTTTGATTACCGCTAACGAAATGGGCCGCCCCAAAAAGATTTCTCTTTTTGAGGCCGTCAAAAACAGCATACCTTTTTTGGGCAAGGTTTCTTTGACCGAGAAAATGATGTTCGCCAAAAATTTGCAGGTGATGGTTAAGGCCGGCATTGCTTTGCCCAGAGGATTGCAGATATTGTCCACGCAATCAAAAAACTCGCAATTTAAAAAGGCGCTGGAAACGATTGGCGAGGACATTAGCAAGGGACGCAATTTTTCCGAGGCCTTGGGTAGGTATCCGCGGATTTTTTCCGAACTTTTCCAAAGCATGGTGGCGGTGGGAGAAACAAGCGGCACATTAGAGGATGTTCTGCGAGTGTTGACCAAGCAAATGGAAAGAGATCATGAGCTCAAGTCAAAGATAAAGGGCGCGATGACCTATCCGATTGTTATTATCTGCGCGATGATTGCTGTTGGCATAGTGATGATGGTTACGGTGGTGCCCAAGCTCTCGGAAACTTTCATAGAGCTGAAAGTTGAACTGCCCCCTTCCACTAAAATAGTAATTGGCTTGGGCAATTTTTTGGCCCAATTCTGGTATTTAGTGCCGATTATTGTCTTGGTTTTGTTTTTTTTGATTAGATTTATTTTGTCGCTGAAAATGGGAAAAAAAGCAACCGACGGTTTATTTTTAAGGATGCCGGCCATCGGCCCTCTAATCAAAAAAACAAACGCGGCCTATACGGCGCGCACTTTGGCCTCGTTGATTAGCGCGGGTGTGCCGATTGTAAGGGCATTGGAAGTGGTGGCCAAGACATTAAATAATTTTTATTTTCGGGAGGCCATTATTCAGGTCGCGGAAAAAGTAAGCCGGGGTTCGGAACTTTCTACGGCCTTAAAGCCCTACCAAAATATTTATCCTTCGCTGGTAGTGCAGATGATTGAAGTGGGCGAGGAAACCGGCCAAAGCGCGGAGATTTTGGAAAAACTGGCCGACTTTTATGAGGCCGAAGTAAGCGACGCCACCAAAAACATATCTTCCATTGTTGAGCCAGCTCTGATGATTATCATTGGCGTGGTCGTCGCCTTTTTCGCCGTTTCAATGATCCAGCCAATGTATTCAATGATGGATTCGATATAAAATGAAAAACGGTTTCACGCTTATTGAGATATTGATTGTTGTTGCTATTTTGGGTTTGCTGATGGCTGGCGCTGTGCCGGGATTTCAGTATTTTCAAAAGCAGCGCGATTTGGGTTCTGGGGCGGACGGCATTATGTCTGCTTTGCGCCTGGCTCGAAGCAAAACATTGGCTTCGCAGAACGACAGCCCTTGGGGCGTTTATTTTTTTAACTCTGCCGCGCCCAATGAATATGTTTTATTTAATGGTTCCAGTTATGCCGAGCGAACCCTGTCTTTAGATGAAGTTCATTTTTTGCCGGTTTCAGTGGCGATAAGCCAAATCAGCTTGTCAATCGGACAGGAGGTTGTTTTTAGCCGGTTGAGCGGTAATGCTTCTTCTTCGGGCAGTGTTGTTTTGCAATTAGTCAATGAGCCAGCCAAAACAAAAACGATTTATGTCTCTTCTTCTGGCCAAGCGGGGCTGACGGCTTTCTCTTCTCCCAGCGACAGCGCAAGAATCAAGGACTCCCGGCATATTCATTTTAATTATTCGCGAATAATTAGCGCGCCGACGGAAAAAATCACTTTGATTTTCGGCAATCCGCAGATAGTCAGCCAGGAAATAAATATCGCGGAAAATATGCGGGACGGCCAGATTTATTGGTCGGGCGAGGTTGATGTTGCCGGAACCATACAAAAATTAAAAATACACACGCATTGGTTAAACTCTTCGGACACCCAGCTTTGTATTGACCGCGACCGAAGATACAACGATAAATTTTTGAAAATTACCATTTCTGGAGACGGTTCCGGCAGTTTGATTGAATACAGCGCGGACGGCTTAACTACCCAAGGCGGTTCAATTTATACCAGCAGTCCCCAATTGCAATGAAATTATTTTATGGCGCGGCAATTATAGAAATTTTAATCGCTATCGCTGTTTTGGCTTTGGTTTTAACTTCGGTTTTGGGTTTGGCCGGACTCTCGTTACAAAGCGCTGGGCTGATTCAGCAAACAGTGGCGGCCGTGAATTTGGCGCAGGAAGCAATGGAAGCGGCTCGCAGTTTTAGAGACGCCGTTGCCTGGGAGAACGAAGATCCGCAGGATCAATATGACGGTTTGGGAGTGCTCGCGCCCGGCGCTTTTTACCATCCGGCCAAGTCGCAGGACAGCCAGCCCAAATGGATGCTTTTGTCCGGCCAGGAAACATTTGGCGGTTTTTCAAGAAAAATTGTTTTTGAAAATGTTTCCCGCGACTCCAGCCAGAATATTGAATCGGTTTATAACCCGGCCAATAACGACCCGGACACTAAAAAAGCGATTGTTTCTGTTTCTTGGCAGGAGAAAGGCCGGCCGCATTCAGTTGAATTGAATACTTATTTAACCAACTGGCGATGATTAAAAGGGAGGGATTCACAATGGTAGAAATATTGGTTTATGTGGCTGTTTTAGGATTGCTCGTTTCAGCTATCGCTTCTTTTTTTCTTTGGGCGTCAAATGTAAGCGCCAAAAATCAAGCGATGGCCGAAGTTCTTAATAACGGCCAAAGAGCTCTTTCAACCATAACCATTGAAATTAGAAAAGCGAAAACCGTTTATTCTCCCACTATGTCTGCTTCGCAATTGTCGCTGGAAACAAACGATAGTTTGGGAGCGGGCGAGACAAGCGGCTTTGTTGATTTTTTTCTGTGCGGAGAACAGCTCTGCTTGAAAAGAGAAGGCCAGCCGGTTTTGGCCATAACTTCCGATAAGGTAGTTGTTTCTTATTTATCTTTTACGGTCGTTAATTACAGCACAACCACGGCTTCGGTTCAAATCGGATTGAAGGTTGATTATAAGGGCGGAGAGGGCAAAGCCGAGCGGCAAGCCGCGTTTAACGCGACCTCCACGGCCGCTTTGAGGCCTTATTAAAAAATATGTTATGTCTTAAAAGCCAAAAAGGATTTGCCGTTTTTTATTTAACTATGCTGGTAATGGCCGTGGCGCTTGGCTTGACCGCGTCGGTTTTCGCCTTATCGGCCAGCCAGCAAAAAATAGCGCAGGATGCCGTTAGGTCTAGTCAGGCCTATTACGCGGCCGAGGCGGGCGCTGAAGACGCGATTTATCGGATAAAAAAGATGCTGGATATCCCTTCGGAATACAGTATCAATGTCGGGCAGGATATAGTGAATATTTCGGTTGATTCGCCTAACTCAAATCGCCGGGTGGTCACCGCTATCGCGTCAGTCAATGGAGCGGTGCGGAAAACACAAATCACGCTCAGTATCAGCGCTGTTAATCCGGAATTTTTTTATGGCACCCAAGCCGGAACATTGGGCGTTGAAATGGAAAACAATTCCCGGATTGAGGGAATAGGCGGTTCGGCCGGCAATATTTATTCCAATGGTTCAATTTTCGGGGCGCAGGGCGTGGTTATTACTGGCGATGCTTTTGTGGCCACGGGTATGTTGCAAGACCAAACCCATACTGTTTACAATAGCGGCCAGGTTTTTGGTCAAACTAACCCGGTTATTGATATGGCGCAAAGCTTCAAGCCCTCTATTTCCGAAAAATTGGTCAAGGCGAGCGTTTATATCAAGAAAATCGGCTCGCCGTCTAATCGAACTATTCGGATTATGACCGACAGCGCCGGCTCGCCTTCAAAGGCCCAATTAGCTTCCGCTACTCTGAGCGGCAGTTTAGTCGGCACCAGTTATGGCTGGGTTGATGTTGTTTTTCCCTCGCCGTCAAGCTTGGTTCAAGACACGGTGTATTGGCTGGTTTTTGACGCCGCGCAAGATAATAACGATTACTGGTCTTGGGGCAAAGACAATGAGCAGGGCTATGGCAATGGTCAGGCGAAATATACCCAGAATTGGAATTCGGCCAGCCCGGTTTGGACAACGATTGCCGGCGATTTGGATTTTAAGATATTTATGGGCGGGCAGGCCACTTCATTAAATGATGTTTTGGTTAAAGGCAATGCCTCGGCCAACACTATCAATAACAGCAAGATATGCGGCGACGCCTATTATCAAACCATAGATAGCGGCTCTCTTAGTTTTCTTAACAGCCCAAGCAGTCCCTGTTCTTCCCCTTTGACTCCGGGAACAGCGCACCCGGCCAGTCCGGATCCGCCCTTGCAGAATATGCCTCTTTCTGATTCCAATATCAATCAATGGGAAGATGACGCGGAAAAGGGCGGAGTTCTCTCGGGCGACTTAGTTGTTGCTGTCAGTATGTCTTATGGCCCGAAAAAGATTGAAGGCAATTTAACGGTTGATGGCAGTAAAACTCTCACCCTTACTGGCGCCATTTATGTCACGGGCAATATTAATATCGGCAATGGCGCGTCCGTGCGTTGCGATGCCTCGTATGGCGCGAACAGCTGTATTTTAATAGCCGATGGCTGGATTCATATTGAAAACAACGGCATTTTTAGCGGTTCCGGGCAAGCAGGCAGTTATGTTATGCTCTTGTCTAATTCAATATGCGATGGTTCTTTTCCAACCGGCTGCACTAACCATAACGCGGCTATTGATTTGCACAACAACGCGGCGGGCGCGGTATTTTACGCTGGCAATGGCTTGATTTATCTGCATAATGGCGTTGAAGTTTCCGAATTAACCGGCAAGAAACTGCATTTGGAAAATAACGCTATTGTCAGGTACGCGCAGGGCTTGGCCAGCGCTAATTTCAGTTCTGGACCCGGCGCGTCGTGGCAGATAGAGGACTGGCAAGAAATTGAGTGATTTTTGTGATACAATGATAAAAAGGCAATGAAAAAATGTTTGACTTTTTAACCTTAAAATTGAGCGCTTTCGGTTTGGATATTTCCGACTTGTCAATAAAGTTAGCTTATCTCAAAAAGAAAAAGGGAATTTTAGGCGTGGCTTCTTATGGCGAAACGAAATTAAAGCCGGGCCTGGTGGAGAAGGGCGAGATTAAAGACGAAAAGGGGCTGGCTGACGCGATTAAAGCCGCAGTCAAGCAGGTTAAGGGCGAAAAACTTTCCACGAATCGCGTGATAGTCGGCCTGCCCGAAGAAAAGACCTTTTCCGAGGTTATCCAGATGCCTAAAACCAAAGAGGAGGATTTGCGAAAAGCGGTTTATTTTGAGGCGGAAAATCATATTCCTTTGCCTATTGAACAGGTCTATTTGGATTTTCAAGCGGTTGAACCGTTAAGCGGCCAATCGGACCACATTGATGTTTTGCTGTCTGCTATACCAAAAACAATAGCGGACGGTTATGTGGCCGCGATTAAAAAAGCCGGCCTGCGGCCGATGGTTCTCGAGAGCGAATCCCAGGCCGTGGCCCGCGCTCTGATTAAAGACAATACGGCCACAGCCCCGGTTCTTATAGTTGACATAGGCGCCGTTAGGACTATTTTTACGGTTTTTTCAGGCCGTTCTTTGCGTTTCACCAGTTCTATCCCTATTTCCTGCAATGAAATTACCGCGGCTATTGCCCGCGCTTTGTCTATTGATATTGGTCAAGTTGAGGCGCTGAGCGCGCGTTTTGATTTGAGAGCAAGAGACAAAGGGGGTGAAGGAAGAAAGATTTTTGAGGCCTTAGTGCCGGTTTTCACTGATTTACTCGAGCAGATTAAAAAATGCATTGACTATTACCAAACGCACTCCCATTACGAAAACTTGGCCGAAGGCAAGAAAGTGGAAAAAATATATCTTTGCGGCGGCTGGGCTAATATCGTGAAAGACCTCGTTGATTTTTTGGGCGCAGAATTGAAAATACCCGTTGAACTGGCTAATCCCTGGGTTAATATCGCGCCGGGCGGGCCGGAGACGGAAGGCAATTTGCCGGGGCATGGGTTGTCTTTTGTTACAGCTCTTGGCTTGGCATTAAGGGGAATACAGCAATGATTAATCTTTTACCGCCATCTGAAAAAATAATCCTCAGCGAAGAAAAAAACGCCCGGCTGGCGGCTATTCTTAGTATTGCGGCCGTGGCGTGCTTGATTTCTCTTACCGCCATACTTGTTTCCATTAATATTTATTTACAGTCCCAGTCGCAATCGCAAGTCATTATTTTTGAAGAAGCGAGCAAGCAGTTCAGGGGCTCTGAATTGCGCGGCTTGGAGCAGGAAATAACCTCTCTCAACCGTTCTTTTACCAGCTTAAAAGAGTTCTACGCGAGCAAGCCGTATCTTATCGCTGATGTTTTGGAAAAGATAAATAAGGTTGTGCCCGAGGGCATTTTTTTGGACGAAATTTCATTTAGCGTTTCCGCGAACGCGGAGCAGGAAAAAAGCGCCACGACCACGGCCCAAATTTTTCTTTCGGGTTTGGCCGTAAAAAGGAGTTTGATTTTTGATTTTAAGCGCAATCTGGAAGCCCAGTCGTTTTTCGACGAGGTTTATTTTCCTCCCGAGGACTGGGTCAAGCCGGAAAACGCCAGGTTTTCCGTTAAGCTCAAAATAGTGTTTTAGCAAAACAATGAAAAAAACTATTATCATCATTGTCGTTGCCGCAGTTATTGTTTCTGCTTTTATTTTTTTTGTTATCGCGCCCTTGATGGCTAATATGAAAAAAAATTCCAACGATCTTTTGAGCGCCAAAAAAACATATTCGGCTTTACAGGAGCAAATTGACAATCTTGAGCAGTTCAAGGCAACTCGCCAGATGCTGGAATACGACAGAGCGAAAGCCGATAATTTGTTCGTTGACCCGGATATGCCCTTGCGTTTCGTCCAGCTTTTAGAGGACATTGCTGATGTCAGCCAAATAACTATCAGTATTTCGCCGGCTGGCTCAAAAGCGATAAAGGGCGATACTTGGCCGTCTATGGCTTTCAGAATTTCGGCCGCCGGTTCGACTGTTGGCTGTTTCAAGTTTTTGGAAAGATTGGAAACAGCCCCTGCTTTGCTGGAAATCCAGAACCTTTCCATTTCCGCGATTAGCGAGGAGGAGGCCTTGCGAAGAAAGCAGCTGGGCTTGCCAACAGGCGAAGTAGAAGCCGAATTTTTAATTAAAGTTTATTCTATTAAACAACCCCGATGAATCTTAAATCAAAAATAGACGGCGCTAAAATAAAAACATTGGGGAAGCGATTGAAAGGCCTGCCTCTTTTTGTCGGCGAACGCGCTTTTTTATCCATTATTATTGTTATTTTTATTGAACTCGTTGCCGGCGGATTGCTGTTTTACAAGTACAGCGTTTTGCCCGGCAAAATAAAAATTGAAATTTCCGAGAATGCGGCTGATTTTAACAAAGATGATTACGAACGAGTAGTTAAGTTTTGGGAAGAACGGTCCAACAGAAGCCGAATCATAGAAGATAAAGTTTATTACAACCCGTTCAAACCCCTACCTTAGTTTACGACTTTTTCCAATTGTGACGTCTCAAAACGCCATGGCATTTTGAGACGTCACAATTTGGGAGGGCTTTGGTTGCGTTTTCGCGGTATATTTTGTAGTATATTTTTATAGAAGAGTCCCCGTAGCACAATGGATAATGCGACTGCCTTCTAAGCAGTAGATTGCAGGTTCGATCCCTGCCGGGGACACAACGCTAAGCGTTGTTTACGGCCGCGCTGAGCGCGGCCACCAGGCACGCTCAGCGTGCCACATAAATTTTGCGTCAGCAAAAATTTATCCCAAATTACACACACAAATTACAGCATGGCGGTCGTAGTGTAACGGTTTAGCACTGCAACCTGTGGAGTTGCCAGAGGGAGTTCAATTCTCCTCGACCGCCCCATATTTTTTTGGTCGACGGTTTTTCAATTTTCAATTCGCATCATATCTCTATGAAAAAAGGCAAAACAAACGCCAAATATCTGCTTATAGTTATTATGGCGGCTGTTACTTCCGGCCTTTTAATATGGCAGTATTTCCAGCTGGTGAGCGAAGAGTTCGCAACTATCGCCCGGCTTGTCGTATAGTAAAAATATAAAAATCGGCAAAGGGCCGCCCTTTGCCGATTTTTTGTTTGTCCTCCTCCCGTTCGCGCGACCAATCCCGCGAAATGTTTTCCTATAAAATTTTAGAGTATTCTGGATAGTTTTCCTTTACTAAATTTTTCCAGTTCGCGGTTTCGTTACTGCCGCTCAAATCGTTTTTATGATAAACAACTAAAATATTAACAACACAAGTATTTTTATGAACAGCAATAATGCAACGGTTGCCTAAGGCGCGCCGGGATTCTTGCGTGCCGTGAACGCGAAACTCTGTTTTGCAGATTTTTGCGCCTCCTTGGTCTGTGATAGTTTCAGCGATATTGGTCTCTCCAATAAGCGTATCAATACGCTTAAACTCCTCACATATCGCGTTCCATGTTATATCCCAAGCTCCTTTATATTTTTTCTTAAACTTAGAGATAAAGTGCCGCTCAGCGTATTTTGCGACGATGACAGTGTAATTAGTAGACATAGTCGGGGTCTTGCTGGGTTATCAGTTCGTATGGTATGGCCTCGTCCGGGGCGCAAATTTTGTACGGGAGTTGTTCGTGGGTAAAATCGACAATGTCGCGCGTATTTTTATTTTTCCATTTCGCGCTTATCTTTTTTATAAGTTCTATTTCTTTGGTGTCCAATAGATCAAGGTTTTGATTAAAAGAAGAACCGGAAAGCGAGACAAGAAACGCGTCGCCTTTGTGGTCAACGAATATTTTGCCTTCTTCCTCAAGCTCCGCGAGCGCGCGGAAATAAGAATCTGGCACTGGGCCGTGCGCGCGGCGCAGATACTGCATTCCGCTCATGCTTTTTAGGTTTTGGTAGTACCACGCGAAATCAGCAAGGTATAACAATTTTGCTAATTTTGTTTTTGGCACTTTGCCGTCGGCAGATACGGAAGATTTTAGGTACGCAAGGATCATCTGTTTATATTTTTCATATTCGGGCAATGTCGCGCTGGCGAATTCCTCAATAGAAATACCGAACAAGTCTTTTAATTTTTCCGCTTCTTCCAAGGTTAATTCACGGTTTCCGCGTTCAATGCCAATATACGAAGGCCTTGAAATGCCAAGCTTGTCAGCCATAAAAGATTGAGGAAAACCCCGCCCCGTTCTCAACTCCCTGATGAATTGCGCGTATTTATTAATCATATATTTTCAGTATATAGGTTTATGTAAAAAAGTCAATCATAGCGTGTCAATAAACTTGACATATGTTTTGAAAGACAATGAAACCAAACAAAAACTGGCGGGAATAATTCTCGCCAGTTTTTGTTATGGAACACAATATTACTACTTCGGGTGCTTGATAATGTTCAAAATAAAATAGGTGTCGCCTTTAATTAGGAAGTAAAAACGAAAATTGTCATTAACTCGGCATTGCCAAATATCTCTTTCCTCGTCATATTTTTTGGCGCGCAAAGACGGATGCCTAATATTGTTTAATAAAAAACCAAGCTGTTTTTTAAACTTTTGCTTGGTGTTTTTTGGCAGTTCTTTAAATTTATCCAAAAATGGCTCAGTAAAAATCGCTTTCATGATTTTACAAACCTTTCAAAAACGATATGGCTTCTTTTGCGCCATTAAGCGCTTCAGAAATTCTTCCTTCTTTAATAGCTTTTATGCCTTCTAAAACAGCCGCTCTTTCCGGGTCGTCAATCAAAACTCTCCCCTCCTTGACAGACCGAAGGGGAATTTTTAAAACTAAATAATTTTTTGTCTGGCTCACCAAAACTTGTTCCATAATTTTACTGTTTTTATCATAACAAATTATCCCGCTAAAATCAAACCGCTCAAATTTTTGCGTCAGCTTTGTAGTTTGTGTGAGTAATTTGTAATTAGGGATAAAATTTCCGTTCTATATAAATTACGTTTTTTCCGTTTTCCAAATTACTAATTACAAACTACAAATTACTCAAAATTTCCGTTTAGCGGAAATTTTATGTGCCGCGGGTGGGAGTTGAACCCACACGAAGTTGCCCTCACGCGATTTTGAGTCGCGCGCGTATGCCAATTCCGCCACCGCGGCATTTATTTTTCCAGAGCGAAGTGGTGGAGATGGCGGGTTTTGGACCCGCATCCGAAAATTATCGCCAAAACAATTCTACAAGCTTGTCCCGATTTAATTTATCCGCGAAAAGTATGAAACCGGACAAAAAATTTTCGCGGCTGGCCCGTTGCTTTCAACAATTCTTCCGAGTCAAAAGAACTGTATATCTCGCTGGTATGACACTCGCTTTCGCCTAGCGAGAATTAGCGGAGCGAATGGCTTTAAGCGTATGCTAAAGCAGGTTCTTGAAATAAGTTGGCACTTATATCATTCCTCAAAGTTTTGCGAGGTTTGAGAAAACTCGGCTTGCTTGGTTTGGTTCAATTCCCGTCGAAGCATTGCATCCCCGTATTTAGGATTTTTCGTTCAGCGTTCTCCGTATCTCTCTTTCCGTTTCCCTTTTTTTAATTTTCTCTCTTTTGTCAATTTCCCTCAGGCCTTTCACTAAGGCGAATTCCAGCTTGATTTTGCCGGCCTTACTATACAGCTTTAAAGGCACCATGGTCAAGCCCTTTTGCCGGCTTTTACCCAGCAGATATTTGATTTCCTTCTTTTGTAAGAGCAATTTTCTGGAGCGGTCTGGTGAATAGTCAACGGGCGTGTTGTTCGGCTGATAAGGCGGAATGTTAGCGCCAATCAAAAAGGCCTCCTCCTCTTTAAAAACCACATAAGCGCCGCGCAAGCCAACTCTTCCGGTTCTGATAGATTTAACTTCCTGTCCCAGCAAAACCATACCCGCTTCAAAGGTTTCCAGAATCTCGTAAGAATGGCCGGCAAATTTATTGACCGCTAATGCTTTCATGCCTCTATAATAGCATTTTCGCTGATTTTGGGCTATATTGAAATATGATGCTCCGAACAAAAATCAAAAAACTGCTCAAAGAAATAATCGGCCAGGAAGCGCGTCTGGAACATCCGGCTAATTTGGCTTTTGGCGATTATTCCACTAACGCGGCTATGGTGGCCAAGCTCAACCCACAAGAATTGGCTGAGAAATTAAGCGCCAACCCGCTTTTTGAAAAAGTGGAGGCGGTCAATGGTTTTGTCAACTTTTTTTTGTCGGGCAAATGTTTACGCCAGGAATTGGCTGATGTTTTAAAACGGGGCGATAAATTTGGCGATATTAATCTTGGAAAAAATAAAAAGGTTCAAGTTGAGTTTATCTCGGCCAATCCAACCGGTCCTTTAACCGTGGGCAATGGCCGAGGCGGGTTTATGGGCGATTGTCTGGCCAATGTTTTGCGAGCCGCCGGCTTTGCTGTCCAGAGGGAATATTATATCAATGACCGCGGCACACAGATAGAGAGCTTGAAAAAAGGGCTTTACAAGGGCGAAGAGCGAACTTGGAATAAAATTCAAAAAGAAAATCAGAAGTTTATCGCCAAAAAATTGCGGATTAAGTTTGATGTTTGGTTTTCGGAAAAATCGCTTTATAAAACCAAGCAGGTTGAGAGCGTTTTGAGTTTACTGGAAAGAAAATGTCTCACTTATCGCCAAGAAAACGCGCTTTGGCTCAAAACCATGGAGTTCGGCGACGACAAAGACAGGGTACTGGTTAGGAAAGACGGAGAGCCCACATATTTTCTGTCGGACATTGCTTATTTTAAAAACAAAATGGCTAGGGGCTTCACTCAGGTGATTAATCTGTGGGGAGCCGACCATCACGGCTATGTGCCCCGGTATCACGCGATGATCAAGGCGCTGGGATACTCTGCGGAAAAATGGCAACCCATAATATTTCAGCTGGTTCAACTGCTCAAGAACGGCAAGGAAGTCAAGATGTCCAAAAGAAAAGGCGTTTTTATTTCGTTGGAGTGGCTGATTGGCGAAGTGGGGCTGGACGCGGCTAGATTCTTTTTCTTGACCCGAAGCGCGGACAATCATTTGAATTTTGATTTGGGTTTGGCCAAAGAACAGTCGGACAATAATCCGGTTTATTATATTCAGTACGCGCACGCCCGCATTTGCAGCATTTTGCGAAAGTTCAAAGCGGAAAACTCGAAATTTCGACACATCGACACCTCTACATCTCGAAATTTCAAACTGCTAAAACACCCGAGCGAATTGCGATTGATAAAACAACTGATTAAACTGCCGGAAATTATTGAGGATACCACGCGCGATTATCAAGTACAGAGAGTGCCGCAGTACGCTCTGGATTTGGCCGCGGCTTTTCATCAGTTTTATCGCGACTGCAAGGTTTTGGAAGCAGACAAAAAAACCAGCGAAGCCCCGCACCATACGGCGCAGGGGCAAGCCCGTTTGGCGCTGGTTTTAGCCGCTCAAATCGTTCTCAAAAAAACACTCGGCCTAATGGGCATTTCTTCTCCCGCCAAAATGTAGAAATTATAAGCCAAGGGTTTCGGCAATATCTTGCATTCCGCCCAGGGCGATTTCAATGAATTTTTCCAAGGCGATTCCCAGCAATCCCTCGCACATATTGATAATTTCTCTTTTGGCGCCCTTGGCGAATGATTTTTCCGGCAAGCGGTTAAGAACATTTTCCGTTTTCAGCTCGCTTATTTTTTTATTGGGCAAAACAAGGGTGCTGGCCACAATCAGGCCAGTTAAAGGGTCAACGCAAAACAGAGCTTTGGCCATTTTGCTTTCCGGAGCAATGCCGTGCGCCTCGTTGTGCGTCAAAACCGCTTGGCAGGTTTCTTCGTCCAGCCCCTGTTCTTTGAGCATATCGTAGCCCAGCTTTGAATGTGTTGAGGGATCGCCTTGGCTTTTTTTGTAGTCAATGTCGTGCAAAAGCCCGCAAATGCCCCATTGATCCTCGTTCTCGCCAAAATGACGGGCTAATTGACGCATAGCCGCCTCTACGGCCAAAGAGTGTTTGAGCAGATTTTGATTCTGCAAATTTTGTTTTAACAGGTTTAGCGCTTGTTCTCTTTCCATTTTTTCTATTTTATCATAAATTTTGTTAAACTTAAACAATGCAGGCGATTGGATTTTTATGGATTATAGCCAGTTATCTGTTGGGCTCTTTGCCTTTTGGTTTTTTGTTTGGCCGCTGGTTCGGCAAAAAGAATGTTTTGGCCGAGGGCTGGCAGAAAACATCGGCCACTAATGTGGCCCGGGTGGCTGGTTTTTGGCCGGCTGTTTTGACTGGCGCGATGGATTTGACCAAAGGTTTTTTGGCTGTTTGGCTTGGCCAGAAACTCGGACTTTCTCAAACGGTATTGGCGTTATCTGGGGTAGCGGCGATTGTTGGCCATAACTGGTCTTGTTTTTTACGACTCAAAGGCGGCCGGGGCGTGGCCACCTTTATTGGCGCGGGTTTGGCGCTTTCTCCTCAAATTACCATTCTTGGCGTACTGCCATTTTTATTGCTCGCTCTTATTTGGAACTCGGCCATTGGCACATTGGTTATGCTGGCTGTGATTTTAATATTGATTTTTTTGTTTGGCCAATTTTTGCCAGCCGGGCTTTTTATTATTTTGGCTTCAATAATTATCTTAATCAAAAGGCTAAATTTTCAAGCCGAATGTAAGGAAATTTTGGCGGTTACAAAATATAAGCGGTCGCTTACATTTTGTAACCGGCTTGTTTTTGACAATGACCAGCCGCAATTTCAATTAAGATTAAAAAACATTATAGCTCGATTTGTGCCAAAAACAAAAGAGTTCTCTGAAAAAACACCGTTAGAAATGACATTTCTATCGGAGCAAGTCGAACCGATTTTTGAACTTAAGCCAAGCGATATTAAAAATTTTATCTTGTCAGCCAGGCAAAAACTCGTTCAATGTCAGGAAGAAATAAATCGGATAAATGTTTTTCCGGTAGCGGACAAAGACACTGGCTATAATTTGGCCGCCACTTTGCGGGGTATAAGCGAGGCCATTAGTCAAAAAGATTACGATTCATTATTTGAATTATCGCGGGATATTGAAAGGAGCGCCTTGCAAAGCGGACAAGGCAACGCGGGTATGATTTTGGCCGGCTGGCTTTTGGGTTTTCTGTCGGAAATCAAAAACAAAGATGTCGTCAATAGTTCTTGTCTAATCAAAGCTCTGGAAAAAGCGGCCATTGGAGCTGAGTTGTCAATTGCCAAGCCCGTTGAAGGCACGATTTTAGACGCAATGAAAGCGGCGACGCTGAGCGCCGCTCAAGCCCCGCTTAGCGCCCCGCTGAGCGGGGCTCAAGGGGCGGATAAGCCCGATATCGCCCAAATCTTAAAAGCGGCGCTGGCGCGGAGCGAAAAAGCGCTTGGACAAACTCAAAATAAATTGGCGGTTTTAAGAAAAAATAAAGTGGTTGATGCTGGCGCTTTGGGTTTTGTGAAAATCTTGGAGGCCTGGGTGGAAGTTTTGTCCAGTCCCGGCATGGACACGATCGTGTCCGCTGGGGTTCCGCGGATAAAAACAAAAAAGCAAGCTCCAAAAGAAAACGAAAACCGATTTGAAACCGTTTGCCGGTTCCGGGCAGATGACAACATTGATTTGGAATTTATAAAGCAAGAATTTTCTTTGCTTGGCGATTCTTTGGATTTTATCTCCGCTGAGAACGAAATGAAACTGCACATTCATACTTCTTTTCCGGAAAAAGTCAGGGAAAAACTGTCGTCTTATGAAATTGTGGAATGGCGAAGCGAAGAATTGGTTGAGCCAGTTGGTATAGTGGTTTGTGACAGCGCCGACTTGACCGATGATTTTATCAGACAACATAGCATTGAGCGGGTATTTTTTACAGTCCGCTTTCCAAGCGGCGAGGTTGTTCATAAAGATGATTTTTTTAACCAAATGCGCGAGGCAATAAAACAAAATAAACCTTTGTCCGTCACGGCCGCGCCCTCTATTGGCGATTTTCTATCCGCTTTTCAGAAATCGTTGAATAATTTTGAAACAGTTTTGGTGATCACCCCTTCCGCTAAATTATCGGCCGCTTATACCGCGGCTTGTTCAGCCAGAGAGATGGCGCCTGAAAAACAGCGGCTTTTTGTTTTTGATTGCGATAGTTTTGAAATGGGCGAGGGATTCGCGGCTATGAAAGCCCAAGAATTTATTGGGCAGGGCAAAAGGATTGAAGAAATAATAGGGGACTTGGAAATTTTTTGCCCAAAAATAAAAATAATCGGCTGTTTGGCGAATTTTGCTTATGTGGCTAGAAGCGGCCGCGTTAAACTGCCTAGAATTTTAGTTGCCATATTAAACTCGCTGCCAAAGATCGGCCTGTATATTTTAGTGGCCTTAGAGCAAGGGAAAGTTAGGTTGTTGGGCCTGAGAGCTGGCTACGACCCTATTAAAATTATTGTTCAAGAAATAGAAAAGCAAACCAATGGCCGATTATCTATACTAGCCGTGGCGCACGGCGATTGCCCCGAGAGAGCGCAAGTTTTGAAAGAATTTTTGGAGCAAAAATTAAAAAAAGAAATTTTGTTTGTTTCGCCCTTGTCTTCGGTCATCGGCCTTTATACCGGCCCGGACAGTTTGGTGGTTGGTTTTGTGGTATGATAACAGATAATATTATGACTCAAATAAAAAGATTGATTATCATTGACGGCCACGCGGTTCTGCACCGCGCTTTTCACGCTTTGCCTCCCTTGACCACTCAAAAAGGCGAGCAGGTGAACGCCATTTACGGCTTTTTACTTGTTTTTTTTAAGGCCTTAAATGAGTTTAGGCCCGACTTTGCGGTGGCCACTTTTGATTTGCCCGCTCCGACTTTTCGGCATCAAGAGTTCAAAGAATATAAAGCCAAGCGGCCCAAAATGGCCGATGAACTGGCCGAGCAAATTCCTAAAATAAAAAATATTCTTACCGCTTTTAGCGTACCTATTTTTGAAAAAGAGGGCTTTGAGGCCGATGATTTAATCGGTGCTTTGAGCCGGCAAGCGGAGCAGGAGCAAGTGGAAACAGTTATCATTAGCGGCGATTTAGATGTTTTACAGCTGGTTGGCCCTGCCACAAAGGTTTTCGCGTTGCGAAAAGGGGTTAAAGACACTGTTTTGTATGACGAGGAAAAAGTGAAAGAAAAATACGATGGATTATTGCCAAGCCAGCTTTTGGACTACAAGGCCTTGCGGGGCGACCCGTCCGACAATATACCCGGGGCCGCTGGTATTGGCGAGAAAACAGCTTTAACGCTTATTAAGGATTTTGACAATATTGAAAATATTTATGAAACCATTGAACAACAATCGGACGGCGCGGAAAAAATAACTCCAGCGGTCAAAGAAAAACTGACAGCGTCAAAAGAACAAGTTTTTCTTTCAAAAAGATTAGTCGCCATCAGAAAAGACGCGCCAGTAGATTTAAATCTTGAGCAATGCCGCTGGGGCGATTATGATTTTGAAAAAGCGGAAAAAGCGCTTGGCGATTTTGAGTTTTACAGCTTAATCAAAAAAATACCCGCCCCGATGGCCATCGGGGCGGAACGGGCAAAACAGGAAGAAGAAAAACCTAAACCGAGCAACTTAAAACTGTTTTAGTGTAGCGTAATTCTATCTCCTCTTCACCCATAATGGTTGTTTCATCGTTTTCCAAACTAATTTTCCTTTTATTTGTACCCACCTTATTGCTCTTCTCAGCGTATTAATGTCATCTCCAAATTTGCCTAAACTTGTATTACAACTACTACAAAGCCACCCTCGAACACTTCCGTCTATATGGCTATGGTCTAAAACCACATCATTATTGTGTTCTCTGATAAAAGTTTTATTACAAATAGGGCAGGTAAATGGTTCACCTATTTTAGGTCGCGGGTGTGATAATTCAAAAATCTTTTTTTGTTCCGGATCTATCTTTACTTTTTTGGCGTAACATTCTCTACACACAGGTCTACGTAAGATTCTATTATCCTTGCCGTATTGGTTTGGAGCAAAATCTTCAACATTTTTACTCCTCTTACATTCTCTACAATATTTTAATTCTTTTTTTGCCATATTATTTAAATTTAAGGCGTTTCTGTATTGAGGATATTCTTTTTTGAGCAATATTGCAATAATCCTTGCTTATTTCACTGCCTATATAATTTCTTTCTTCAAGAATACACATTTTAGCCACAGTTCCGCTACCCATCATAGGATCATATACCACATCATGTTTGTTGCTCCACGTATAAATATGATCACGCGCTAATTTTTCAGGAAATATTGCGGGGTGTTCAAAGGCAATACCATCGCTCGTAGAGTGTCCTTTTCCAATATTGTATTCCCAGACATTTTTTCTTCTTCCGAATTCACCATAACCGCCGCGCTTTAAGTTTAATAGTTTTCCGTTTTGTAATCTTTTTGTTCCATTATCGCCACTTCTTGACTCTTTGTTTTTTCTATCCTTAATAAGGTTAACTGTTTTGGGATTTCCTTTACTAAAAATAAACATATATTCAAATGATTGCCAATATGTTTTATTATTACCGACAGCGCCCCTTGGCGGTTTAGAATATATCATTGTGTCAAAAAGTTTAAACCCACATTCTTTAAAATAAAGCGCCTGACGAAACGAACTACCTGTTTCATCGCCTTTTATAGTTTCATCGCCAACCACCCATACAACAACGCCCCCTTGTTTTATCACCCTAAACAAACCTTTAGCAATGCCTTCAAAGTTAAAACTGTAACCTTTGTAGTTTCTTAATTCGTCATAAGGCGGCGATGTTACCACAAGATCTATCGAGTCGGGCGGAAATGTTTTCATTACATCTACTGCGTCGCCACAAATGATTTTATTTAGTGGTAATTCTCTGCGTTGTTCTGTTTCTTTATATTCTGGGAGTTGAATTATTGAAGCTCCTTCCTCGCGGATAACATCAAGCACAATGCCTTGTATGGAAACGCCCCGCCCATTTCTGAAAATGAGCGGCTTCATATCTTTGTTTGCCGGCTGTAAGCGGATATGCCCTTTTTCTTTGTAAAATTTCTTTAAGGTTGCTTCATGATTATCTATGAGAGCTACTACTTTTTGTCCATTTTCGGCTGTTTCTTGCTGGCGCACTAAAACAACATCTCCGTCATTTATATTTTCGTCAATCATACTATTGCCAACCACGCGGAGAGCGTAAACTTCTGACGAGTAAGGAATTTTGCTTTTAGGAACAGCGATAGTCTCTCTATCTATAATTGTTTCTATTGGCTGGCCCGCGGCAATAGTTCCCAAAAGTGGAATTTTTATCATTGTTTCGCGGCCTAATGTTTCAATGGAGCGCGGTTTGTTTTCTTTTTTTGACAGGTATCCCAAATCGCGGAGCTTGGAAACATGAAAATGCGCCGTTGAAACAGACGCGAGCTTGAATTTCTTGCGTATCTCGTCAAGAGAGGGGGCGTATTCTTTCCGCTTTTGATAATCGGTTATGAAATCAAGAACTTGTTTTTGCTTTTTTGTGAGCATGTTAGAAATCGTTAATGAATGAGTGGCGGTTAGCCACGAATGAATTTACGAGTTCTTACACCCCGTACTAATCCTAATGGCGAACTCTGTTTAAGCGCAAATAGAGCCGCAGGCGAATTCGCAGATAAACTATGCCTGAAAATTTTCATCGCTGGGATTAGTATGGGGTTGACTCTATTATTATAGAAAATAAATAGAAAGTATAAAAGAGGGAGTTATCCACAACAAAAACCTCGGTCGTCAATTGACGAACGAGGTAAAAACCAAATCGAGCGATATTAAACTATTTTAATTGGCCAGCCAGCCGCCATCTACGACAACCACGGCTCCGGTGATGTATGAAGCCTCGTCCGAAGCCA
>CAYHTF010000002.1:0-12172 GCA_964359535.1 uncultured Candidatus Saccharibacteria bacterium
CTATGAAAAGTCAAAACAATAACGAAACAATTGGGGATAAGATAAAATTGCTTAGAAATAAGCAAGGATTGACGCAGGACGAATTGGCGAGAAAATCCGATCTTCCCTATACGACGCTGACTAAAATTGAAACAAATGTTATCACAAAACCCTCTATTCAAACAGTTATTAAGATTGCGAATGGGCTGGGAATTACAATTGATAGTTTAATGAAATAAAAATTATGAATCGATCTTTATTGAGCAAACAAATAAATAGAGAACAAATTGATAGCTTGAAAAATGACACGAAGGCTCTCTTGTCTTTTTTACAAGATCAAAACGATGGCACAATTGTTTATGTGTTAGAAAAATTAGGAAGATTAGAAAATGGATACAGTAAACAACCGTTATTGAATTTATTAAACAATAACAATGAAACAATCAGATCGCTTGCTATAAAAAATCTTGCAAAAATAGGCGATGTTTCTTTGTTGGATACTTTTGTTAATTTTGCTAAACAAGATGAAAGTACGGAAGTTAGACGAGAGTCTGTTTCCGCAATCGGTAGATTAAGAAATGAAAAAACAATACCGACTTTAATTAAATTACTGGCAGACAAAGACCCAAAAGTTGTAATGCAGGCCATAAGAGGATTGCTTGTTTTTTCAAATAATAATCAAGTTAAAAAAGAGTTGGCAAAGTTACTCGATCATCCTAACGAATTGATCAAAGAAGTTATCGGCAAAGAAATAAACGGGGTAAGTTATGGTTCAAAAGACAATGGAAAACACGATGAATTTCCGGCCTTTCTAAAAAATACCATTGTTCAGGGTGATGTTGTTGAGACATTAAAATATGTCCCCGATGAATCTATTCATCTAACCTTTACTTCGCCGCCTTATTATAACGCTAGAGATTATTCAATTTATCAGAGTTATGATGAGTATTTGAAATTTTTAGAAGAAGTCTTCAAGGAAGTTCATCGGATCACAAAAGAGGGCAGATTTTTTGTGCTTAATACCTCTCCAATTATTATTCCAAGAATAAGCCGAGCTCACTCCAGCAAACGCTATCCTATACCCTATGATATACACCCATTATTAGTAAAAATGGGTTGGGAATTTATTGATGATATTGTATGGGTTAAACCGGAAGCAAGCGTTAAAAATAGAAATGCTGGATTTTTACAACACAGAAAGCCTTTAGGCTATAAACCAAATGCAATTTCTGAAATGCTAATGGTGTATAGAAAAAAAACCGATAAACTAATTGATTGGAATATACAGCAATATGAGTGGGATAAGGTTAAAAAGAGTAAAGTTTTAGATAAATATGAAACGACAAATATTTGGCGTATTGATCCTACATTTGATCGGATACATAGTGCAGTTTTCCCCATAGAATTATGCAATAGGGTTATTAAATATTATTCATTTGTTGATGATTTAATTTTTGACCCATTTGCAGGAAGCGGGACACTTGGTCGAGCAGCAGCTAATTTAGATCGGCATTTCTTTTTAACAGAAAAAGAGCCAAAATATGTAAGTCGCATGAAAGAAGATTTAATTAAAAAAGATAATCTATTTAATGCAAAGAATTCACAACCAAATTTTGTTGATATTAAAAATTTTATAACACTAATTAAAGGAACAATATGACAATAACTGAACAAGTAGCAAAAAATATAATAAGAAAATTACTAAAGGGAGAGGATTACAGAATTGAAGTTGTTACTCTTATCAATGCTGAATTTTTGCAGTTTGCGATTGATTTTTTCAAACACATCGTTGATGCGAAACTGAAAAGTAAAGATATTACCGTTGATTGGTATAAAAAAGCATTTTTAGATCCGAATTTACCCGCAAATGAAATAGCAATCAACTCTGGTTTGAACACAAAAACAATTCATAATATGTTTAATTCTTCGACGAAGGAAATTGTAATTGATGCTTCAAATGAACATTATGATCTTTTATATGAATCAATTAAAAACTTAGTTGATACCGAACACGATCTCGAACTAACTTTAACGATTAAATTTAAAGGTGTTAGCGTTGATCTTAATGTTAGTGAAAGTTTAATTGTAATAAACACATTGGCGGTAAAAAGATCTGCATTGAGAGGTGGCCTTTGGAGTACTGCCGGAAAAAGAGTTGAAAAGCCATTAATGCAAACACTTTGTAAATTGTATGGTGTGCCTGAACAAAATTATGCTCTAAAGATAAAGGGTAAAGAGATAGAAAAAGATGATTTTGAAAGAGAAATAGATTTCTATTTAATTGAAGGTAAAAATCAGCACAAGTGCGAAGTTAAATTAATGGGGCGCGGTAATCCAGAAAGTGCTGACGCAGTTATAGCTAGAGATAGTAGGGTTTTTGTGGCCGATAAACTTTCAGATACGAATAAAAAACAATTAAATAGCCGAAAAGTTGAATGGGTTGAATTAAGAAGTAATGGTGGATTCGAGAGATTTGATACAGTGTTAAAAAACTTGAAAATACCACATACAAAATTACCAAGCAATATAGACAAAGAATTAGAAATTGTATTTAAAGAAATTTTTAAATAAAGAATTTGCCGCCAAAGAAAAACTTGAAATCGTCTAATCCGAAAGGGTCGCTTCTGCGGGCGGGCGGAAGGAGGGGTTTGGGGGGAGGAATTCCGCCCGCCCTACAAATTTTGGGCAAAATCAATTCGAATTTTTTCGAACGCACACCGCCAATTAAATAATTGCACTAATTAATAAATATGGACAACACAAACAACACAACGCAAGCGGAGTCGTTTAACGCGCCGGAGCATCAGGGAAAAAGTAACGATATATTAATAAAAATCAACGCGAGAACTGCTATTATTACCGCAGTGATTATCGTGGCGGTTGTCGCGATTGGAACGCTGGCTTATCTTGGCAAAGGCTTAGTTATCGCGGCCACGGTTGACGGCAGTCCGATAAGCCGGCTGGCTGTTATTCAAGAACTCGAAAAAGCTTCGGGCAAAAGCTCGCTGGATTCTCTGATTACCAAAAAAATTATTCAGAACGAGGCAGAAGCGAAAAAAATTATCGTGGGCGATGATGAAATTAACGCGGAGATAAAAAAAATCGAAGGGCAAATCGCGGCTCAAGGCGGCACGCTTGACGAAGCGCTTAAAGCGCGGAATATGACTATTGACGATTTAAAGAAACAGATTATATTTCAAAAACAAATGGAAAAATTAGTCGCAGACAAAATAACCGTTACAGATGAAGAGGCGGAGCAATACATTAAGGCCAACTCAATTCCAATGGCAAAAGGACAGGAAGCGACAACTACCGCGCAAATAAAAGACGAATTGAGAAATCAAAAAATGAATACCGAGGCCGACGCCCTGATAACCGCCTTAAAAGCCAAGGCCAAAATCCGCTACTTTGTAAAGTATTAGCCCCGGGCCACCACTATGCCCCAGACCTGACGCGCCCCGGTCGCTTTCAAGACGCGGGCGCACTCTTGCATTGTGGCGCCAGTGGTATAGACATCATCGACCAGTATAACGCGGTGTCCGGCAACGGCGAATGATTGAGGGCAGGCAAAAACATTCTTGACACTCCCCTCTCTTTCCTTAGCCGAAAGTTCCGCTTGGGGCGGAGTTTTTTTTATTTTTATTAAGCAACTCGGCAAAAATTTAATTCTTAAACGGCTGGCCAACTCTTTGGCCAGACATTCGCTTTGATTATATCCCCGCCATTTCAAACGTTTTTTATGCAAAGGAACAGAAACTATGAGCCATCTCTGCCCGGGCTGGGCTATCCAGCCGCTTTTTGGGCAATAAGGCGGTTTGTCCAGTAGCTGAAAATGATTTATGATTAAATCGGCGCAGGACTTGGCCAATTCTTTAACAAAAGGCGCGTATTTGAAACGGCTGATAATTTTTTTTACCAAAGACGAATCATAAGGCAAAGCGCTGTATAGGCCGTCCAAGGGCAAGCGGGCGCATTTTCTACACCTAACACCCAAAGGCAAACGCGATGGATTTTGGCATAAGCAATACTCGTGCTCAAAAAAAACGAGCGCGCTTTGGCAGTCCGAGCACAAATAATAGCCCTCGGCGCGACAGCCAGCGCAAAAACGAGGGAAAAGAATATCCAAGATAAAATCGCGCGCTCCCGCCAAAATATCCATAACTTATTATAATACATAATATATAGAAAGCGTGATATAATATATTATGATTTGGAATCTGCTAAAAATTCTGCCCAAAAGGGCGCTGGGCGTTGACATTGGCACTTCTTTTATACGGGTGGCAGAAATGAGCCGCGTTGGCGGAAAAATAAAATTGGAAAATTACGGCGAATCCAAGGCATTGACTTTTTACGAAAAACCGTTCCGCACTTTTGAGAAAAACACTCTCCTGCTTTCCAACAAAGACATCTCCAGAGCCATATTGGCTATTTTGGAAGAAGCGCGGATTAAAACTAAAAGGGCCGTCTTTTCCATTCCAGATTTTTCCACATTCTTTACCTGGTTCTCTCTGCCCCCGATGACTCAAGGAGAAATACCGTCCGCGGTTAGATATGAAGCCCAGCAGCATATTCCCCTGCCAATTTCAGAGGTAACTTTGGATTGGCAGATTATTGAAGGCAAGGCCTCCAATCACCAGCAGAGCCGGCTTAAAATTTTATTGGCCGCCGTGCCCAAGGAAATAATCTTTCAATATCAAGAAATCGCCTCTCTCGCGGGCTTGGAATTAAAAGCGGTGGAAGCGGAAGTTTTCGCGCTGGCCCGCTCAACAATAAGGAACGAAACGATAACCGTGGCCCTGCTGGACATTGGCGCTCAAAGCACGACTATCAGTATCATTGACAATCGTCTTTTGAAACGAAGCCACAGCTTTGATGTTTCGGGCAACGAAATGACAAAAGTCATTGCCAAGTCACTTTCGGCCAGCTCCGAAGAGGCAGAGAATATCAAGATTAAATGCGGCCTCAATCCCATCTCGCAGTTTGCCGCCACTTCCTTGCCGCCAGGCCAGGACTTGCGCAATCTGCTTTGCCCCCTAATTGATCTTATTATCCTGGAACTGGAAAAAATCTCGCAGGACTTTTTCCGCGAGGAAGCCAAAGACATACAAAAAATTATAATTTCCGGAGGCACCGCCCTGCTTCCGGGACTGAAAGAATATTTTGCCGAACGGATTAAAAAGCCGGTAGAAATAGCCAATCCGTTTGCCGATGTTTTCTACCCGCCCCTGCTTGAAGAAACGATTAAACAAATGGGTCCTTCTTTTGCTATTGCCGCGGGTATGGCATTGAGAGGACTTGAGTAAAATTATGAAATTCAACTATCAAGCCCGAACAAAAGACGGCGAAATCCAATCCGGAGTAGTTGAGGCGCCGTCTAAAGACGCGGCTTTCAACTTACTGCGCAAACACGACTTGCACCTCACCGGCCTTGAAGAGGCCGGGGAGGGTCCTGTTTACTCAAAGGAAATAAAAATTTTCCAGCGAGTTTCCAGAAAAGAGGTGGTGCTTTTTTCACGCCATCTAGCCATTATGTTCAAGTCGCAGATTTCGCTGGTGGAAACTCTCCGCACTCTGGCCTCTCAAACCAAAAACAGTTATTTCAGAGAAAAAATCATCGCCATCGTTGAAGATGTGGAAGGCGGCACCCCTTTGTCGCAGGCAATGAGAGGACACCCAAAAGTTTTTTCGCCTTTTTATGTCGCGATGATTAAATCCGGCGAGGTTTCGGGCAATCTCTCAGGCATTCTTGAATATCTGGCCAATCATTTGGAAAGAGAATATAATTTTATTTCCCGTGTAAGGAGCGCTGCCATTTACCCGGCTATGATTGTGCTGGTGTCGGTGGGGATTATGTTTATGATGAGCTTTTTTGTTTTGCCCAATATGATGAAAATGCTGGAAGGAACCACACAGCAGCTGCCTTTAATCACCCGCGTCGTTATGCGTTTCAGCGCCCTTATAAAAAACTGGGGCTGGCTGGCGCTTATCCTGCTGACCGGCGCCGGGTTTCTTTTGGCGCAATATTACCGAACAGCCAATGGCCGCAAAATAATTGACCGACTCATACTTAAAATACCTCTAGTCGGCAAGTTTCTAAAAACAGTTTATTTGTCGCAGTTTGCCAGCAATTTGTCAGTGCTTATTTCCGGCGCTTTGCCCATAGCCCGGGCTATGGAAATCACGGCCGAAATCATTAGCAACACGGCTTTCAAAGATATTATCTTGCAGGGCCGGGAAGGCGTGAGGCGAGGCGTGCCAATCAGCTCTATACTTGAAAAACACCAGGACATTTTCCCGCCGATATTCTGCCAAATGACTTTGGTAGGCGAAAAGACGGGCACCCTGGACAAAACCTTGATGAATATCGTGGGCTTTTACGAAAAAGAAGTTGACCGCGACCTTAATACTCTGCTAAGCGTACTTGAACCGCTAATGATTATTATTTTGGGCTTGATGGTAGGCGGATTGCTGGCCGCGGTGCTCCTGCCGCTCTACAAAGCAATGAGTATTTAGTTATCCACAGCCGAGAGTGTCGCGATATTGTATAATAAACTTATGTTGACGCCACGCCCTAAATCCATAACGGGTTTTACTCTTATCGAGCTTTTGGTTGTTATCGCCATTATCGGCACATTAGCCACTATGGTGCTGGTGTCTTTGAGCGATGTTCGGGGCAAAGCCAGAGACGCCAGAAGAGAATCGGATATCAGACAAATAAATCTAGCTATGGAGCTGGAGTATTCGGAAAAAGAGCAATATCAAAGAGTGGAAAAAACGCCAGTCAAAATACCGAGCGACAGCGGCAAATATTTAGACCCGGTGCCCAAAGACCCTTTGGGCGATGATTATTACTGGCGAGACAACCGGCTGGGCTCGGCCACCAACTGCGACGGACAACAATATTGCGTCTACGCCAAGCTGGAATTGGGCGGTTATTTCGCGGCTTCGGAAAAAGGCGCTAAAAGAATGGAAGCGCCGCCGCCAGCCGGGCCGACTAAATGCTGTTGGTAGACAAGATAAAATACTGATAGTTTAAAAATTTGAAAAGGTCGAGATAAAAACACGAATTCTCATCACGCTTATGAAAAACAATAGAGGTTTCACGCTTATTGAACTCTTGGTCGTTATCGCCATTATCGGTATTTTGGCCTCCATCGTTTTAGTATCCTTGGGCGGAGCCAGAAGCAAAGCTAGAGACGCCAAAAGGCAGTCGGATATGCGTCAAATAGCCACGGCTCAGGAAATGTATTATGGAGACGCAGAGAAGTATGTAACCACCGCGCTACCATCAACCACAGGCACTCCGGCTATCGGCACATATTTAGACATACTTGTTGACCCGCAAGGACCCACTAAGGGCTACAATTGGCTGGCCAATTCAACTTGCGATCAATTTTACTGCGCCTACGCGACATTGGAAAATAAAGGCACTTGCGCCACGACTAGATTTTTCGCTGTTTCACAAAAAGGAACAAAGGAACAATGCACCGCCCCGAACAATGGTTGCGCTTGCTTCTAACGAAAAGAAATTTTTACTTCACAACAAACAACCCCCCGATGGCCATCGGGGGGTTGTTTTGGTTTAGGGCGGCCAGCACCAGAATGACATACTCCCCCGCCAAAAGGCGGGGGCTCCTGTCAATCGTTAAAGAAAAAACATATAATACGATAAATTCGGCGCTGGCCAGCCCCGAACCGAACTTCGTTCTGGTTCGGGGCGGCCCTACGGAGAATCGAACTCCGCTTTCCGCCTTGAAAGGGCAGCGTCCTAACCGATAGACGATAGGGCCACGAAAATGAAAAAGTAAAAATGAAAAATGAAAAACTAACGAACGAGAACACTTATAGATTAGCGTGAAAATTGAAAGAAAGCAAGAAATATGGGAAGATAAAAATTATGAAAATACTCGCCATTGAGACATCATGCGATGATACAGCCGCTGCCATTTTGGCTGACGGAAAGATATTATCCAATGTCGTTTCTTCGCAAACACAACTCCACGCCAAATATGGAGGGATTTTTCCGAGCTTGGCAAAAAGAGAGCACCAGAAAAATCTTGTGCCTGTACTAAAGCAGGCGCTGGAAGAAGCGGGGTTGCTAAATGAAAAAATAAAAATGAAAAGTGAAAAACGACCCGCTTCGCCCGCGAAGCGAGGCGAGCAATCCAAAATTAAAAAATTAAACGATATTTTAAACAGAGAGGAACTACTACTCAAGCAAACGAATAAGTTTTTAACCAAGTATTCAATGCCCAAAGTGGACGCGATTGCGGTAACTGTGGGCCCGGGACTGGAGCCGTGCTTGTGGGTAGGAGTTAATTTTGCCAAAGCCCTGGCGTTTTGGTGGAATATACCCGTTATACCAGTTAATCACATTGAGAGCCATATACTCGCCAATTTCATTGATTCAAATGAAAAAATAAAAATGAAAAGTGAAAAACGACCCGCTTCGCCCGCGAAGCGAGGCGAGCAATCCAAAATTAAAAAATTATTTCCGGCGGTGTGTTTGGTGGTTAGCGGCGGGCATACGCAAATAGTTTTAATTGAAAAACTTGGACAATATAAGATATTGGGCGAAACAAGAGATGACGCGGCCGGCGAGTGTTTTGACAAAACCGCCCGGCTTTTGGGACTACCCTACCCGGGCGGCCCGGCCGTCGCCGCTGAGGCGGCGAAATTCAAAGTTCAAAGTTCCCTCCTCGTCGGCGGGCAGGCAAAGTTCAAAGTTACATTGCCCCGGCCAATGCTCCATTCAAAAGATTATGATTTCAGTTTTTCCGGGTTAAAGACGGCTGTGCTTTATCAGATAAAAAAAGACGGCCGGAAAGCAAAAAACAAAACCTATATCCAGCAAATGTGTTGTGAAGTCCAGCAGTCAATTATTGATGTCTTAATAGCCAAAACCATAAAAGCGGCCAAGGATTACCGAGTCAAAACAATTATGCTGGGCGGAGGCGTTTCGGCCAACGAGGCCCTAAGGGGCCAGTTCAAAGTTCAAAGTGAAAAGTTAAAAGTTAATTTATATATTCCGCCAAAAAATTTATGCACTGACAACGCGGCTATGGTGGCAATGGCGGGATATTTACATTGGCCAAAGGGTAAAAAAACTTGGCAAGAAATAAACGCAGAAGCTAATTTGAAAATAGCTTAGTATGAAATGAAAAATGAAAAGTGAAAAATTAAAAACGACAATGAAAAATTAAAAAAGACGAAACGATAACTTTTTAGATTTTAGATTGTGGTTTTTCATTTTTCATTTTCAGTTTTTAATTTATTAAAGAAGGCAAGCCAGTTCTTATTTTGTATTTCGAATTGAGGTAGTATAATGAAAACTATGGAACTGCCAAAAACATACGACCCCAAAAAGGTGGAAGACAAAATCTATAAGCTTTGGCAAAAAAGCGGTTTTTTTAATCCTAACAATCTGCCCGGCAAAAGAAAAAAACCATTTACCATTATTATGCCGCCCACCAACGCCAACGGCTCTTTGCACGCCGGCCACGCTTTGGTAATGACCATTGAAGATATTATGACCCGCTACAAAAGGATGGCCGGCTTCAAGACCTTATGGCTGCCCGGCTTGGACCACGCCGGATTTGAAACCCAGGTCGTATATGAGAAACAGCTGGAAAAACAAGGCCGTTCGCGCTTTCAAATGCCCAAAGAGCAACTTTACAAAGAAATCCGCGACTTTACCGAAAAAAACAAAAAAAACATTACGGGACAAATAAAGAAAATGGGCGCTTCGTGCGACTGGTCAAGAGAAAAGTACACGCTCGATAAAGATGTTGTCAAAATCGTTTGCCAGACCTTCAAACAGCTTTTTGACGAAGGCCTGGCGTACAAAGGCAATAAAATCGTGAACTGGTGCCCAAAGCATCAAACTTCCCTATCCGATTTAGAGACAACGGACATTACGCAAAAGGACAAATTCTACTACTTAAAATACGGGCCCTTTACCATTGCCACTGCCCGACCGGAAACAAAGTTCGGCGATAAATATGTGGTGGTCCACCCCAATGACAAAAGATATAAAAATTTCAAGAATGGCCAAAAAATAGAATTAGAATGGCTCAATGGCCCGGTTATTGCCACGGTTATCAAAGACAATATCGTTGATATGGATTTTGGCACGGGCGCGATGACTATAACGCCCTGGCACGACCCGGTGGATTTTGAAATCAGTCGGCGGCACAACTTGGAAAAAGAGCAAATCATTGATTTTAGCGGACGGCTTTTACCTATCGCTAGCGAATTCGCTGGAATGAAAATTACCGAAGCCAGGCCAAAAATAGTGGAAAAGCTAAAAGCCAAAGGCCTGCTGGTAAAAGTGGATGAAAATTACAGTCACACAGTCAAAACCTGCTACAAATGCGGCGCAATTATCGAGCCGCAAATCAAAGAACAATGGTTCATCAAAATGAAGCCGCTGGCCCAGACCGCGATTAAAGCGATAAACAGCAATAAAATAAAATTTATTCCCGACCGTTTCAAAAAAATCTCTTTGCATTGGCTAAATAATATCATCGACTGGAATATCTCGCGCCAAATCGTCTGGGGCATCAGAATCCCGGCCTGGGAGTGCGGCTGCGGCCAAAATCTCGTGGAGCTCAAAAAACCAATAAAGTGTCCAAACTGCGGCTCAAAAGAATTAACGCCAACAACGGATGTTTTTGACACCTGGTTTTCTTCCGGCCAGTGGCCGTTCGCGACCCTCCTATCGTCGGGTCGCTCAGTGTCAAAAGATTTCAAAACATTTTATCCGACGAGTATTATGGAAACAGCCGGCGAGCTTATTTTTTTCTGGGTTTGCCGAATGATTATGCTTGGCCTTTACAAAACCGGCGAGATTCCTTTTAAAACCGTTTACCTGCACGGTTTGGTGCTGGACACTCACGGACAAAAAATGTCAAAAAGCAAAGGCAATGTGATTAACCCTCTTGATATCACGGAAAAATACGGCACCGACGCCTTAAGAATCGGCCTTGTTATTGGCAATACTCCCGGCACGCCCTTGGCCTTAGACGAAAATAGAATACGGGGCTATAAAAATTTTGCCAATAAAATCTGGAATGCCTCGCGTTTTGTTTTGCTCAATCTCGCTGATTTTAAGCCAGGAGCAAAACCAAAACTCACGAAAAAAGACGAAACAATATTAAAAAACTTGAAAGTTTTCACCTGCCAAACAACCAATCTGATGGACGATTTGAAATTTTACGCCGCCGGCGAAAAAATATACCACTATTTCTGGCACACTTTCGCGGACAAAATCATCGAAGAACAAAAGCCGCGCCTGGCCGGTCCGGACAAAAAGAACCGCCAAGCCAGCCAAGAGCTACTTTTGGAAATCCTGCAAACAACCCTAAAACTCCTGCACCCGTTTATGCCGTTTATCACCGAGGAGATATACCAGAAACTGCCAATAAAGAACAAAAAAGAGTGTTTGATGATAGAGGAATGGCCAAAATAACAAATATGTCCTATCTGTCCTATCTGTCTTATATCGCCTTCGGTCTCCTGCCCAGTGTTATCTGGCTGGTTTTCTATTTGCGCAAAGACCATCACCCGGAATCAAACAAAATGGTCTTGAAAATCTTTTTTTACGGAGGCCTGTCAGCTGGATTGGCCGCGATTGTGGAAATCGGGCTTTTGCGCACCATCAAAGCCGCCGGCTGGCCCAATATGGCCGCAATAATAGTGAACGCCTTTTTAGCGGTGGCTTTAATTGAAGAACTGTTGAAATATCTAGTTGTCCGGCTGGCCGTTCTGGGGGATGGGGAGTTTGACGAGCCCACAGACGCGGCGCTTTATATGATTATCGCGGCCTTGGGATTCGCGGCCATTGAAAATATCATCATTCTTTTTGCCAGCGACCCCAAGCTCTATCTGCTGGAAACATTTTCTTTCAGTATTTTCCGGTTTGTCAGCGCCACTTTTTTGCACGCTTTGTGCTCGGGAATGGTCGGCTATTTTTTGGCTCTGTCTTTGCGGAACGGCAAAAAACGGTTTTCTCTTTTATTTTTAGCCCTGGCCATAGCCGCGCTCTTGCATGGCGCTTATAACTTTTCTATAATATCTATTGAGGGCAGTAAGCGATTTATTATCCCGGTTGTTATTATAGTCGCCTTGGCTTTATTCCTTTCGCAAGGGCTTAAAAAGCTCAAAAGGTTGAAAAGCGTTTGTTTAATAAAAT
>CAYHTF010000002.1:12272-25505 GCA_964359535.1 uncultured Candidatus Saccharibacteria bacterium
AAAACAAAACCGGCTGTCAAGCAGCCGGACCCTGTCTCCACTCTAGTGCCCCCAGCAGGATTCGAACCTGCAACTAATTGCTTAAGAGGCAACTACTCTGCCGATTGAGTTATAGGGGCTCGATAATACATATACATACCATGTATTGGCAACTGCTCCTTGCCCGCCTACCTGACCGATAGTCATGGTGGCGGGTGCCAAATTGAGCTACGGGGGCATGGCGCTCCTCGTTAAACGAGGCGCGTAATTTTTAATTTTTAATTTTTAAAACTATGGCGTGATTGAGCATTTTATGACGAACCATTCGCTCATTTTCCAGCTGCCGAATGAAAGGTCGTTCAAGCCAATCAGCACCAAAAAAGTATTAACCAAAAGCCAGGCGCAGTAAATAATCACCAGCCCCCAAACAACCGCGGTCATTATGGAGCGGCCTTTGGTAGTTAGCCCGGGATTGCCGCCAGAAAAAATAAACATCGCTCCGCCAGCGGTGAGCAACAAAACCGCGCTAATAGGAACAAGAGTGATAATAACAAAATCAACCAATCCTTTTAAGAGCGCAAAAATATCGCAAAAAGTGCAGGTTGTGTGCGCGTCCCCTGGGTTGCCGCAAGGCACCAACCCCGCGGCCAGCGAGATGGCTGGGAGCAATAAACTAAACACTATTAAAAACACTTTTGTGTGGTTTTTCATTTTTCACTTTTCATTTTTAATTTAGCGAAGCGCCAGTGCCCCCGGCAAGATTCGAACTTGCGCCGCCGGGTTCGAAGCCCGGTACTCTATCCAATTGAGCTACGGGGGCGAATTACGCCGTCAACTCTAATTTAACAGATAATAAGACCTTCGGCAAGTTGAAAAAACAGACAAAATAGAACATAATGAATTTGCGAATGAAAAACTAACTATGGAAACGCTTAAAATCCCCCAAGAAGTAAATCGTGTTCTTGAAAATCTCCAAGCGAACGACTTTGAGGCCTTTATTGTTGGCGGGTGCGTGCGAGATGTTTTGCGCGAAGTTGAGCCAAAGGATTGGGATGTGACCACCAATGCCAAACCCGAAGAAATTCAGCGGGTTTTCCCGAAAAGCTTTTACGAAAACAAGTTTTTGACCGTGACCGTGCAAACCGATGGCGGCGAAGAAGGCGCGCTAAAAGAGGTGGAAGTCACCACCTATCGTCTGGAAGCAAAATACACGGACAAAAGGCACCCGGACGAAGTGAGTTTTGCCAAGACCCTGCAAGAGGACTTGGCCAGAAGAGATTTTACAGTGAACGCCATTGCTTTGGGCAATGGCAAGCCAGAGATTATTGACCCGTTTGGCGGCCAGGAAGATTTAGAAAACAAAATAATTCGGGCTGTGGGCAAGCCGGAAGAGAGATTTTCAGAGGACGCTTTGCGGTTGATGAGGGCGGTTAGATTTAGCGTTTGCTTGGGAGATAGCTGGACAATTGAAGAGAAAACCAAAGACGCCATTAAAAATAATAGCCAGTGGCTCAGAGCCATTGCCAAAGAAAGAATCAGAGACGAATTTCTAAAAATTATAATGTCTCCAAGGGCGTCCGAGGGCATTGAACTTTTAAGAGAACTTGGCCTTTTGAAATACATTCTGCCCGAGTTGGAAGAGGGCTGGGAAATTGAACAAAGCAAACACCATATCTATGGGGTCTACGAACACGGTATTTTGTCGTTAAAGTACGCAGCCAAAGAAAACTTTAATCAGAATGTCCGTTTGGCCGCCTTACTGCACGATATTGGCAAGCCCAGAACAAAGCGAGGACAGGGACAGGGAGCCACTTTTTATGGCCACGAGATAGTTGGTTATAAAATGACGGTTCAGGCCTTAGAACGGCTGAAATTTCCCAGAAAAGACATTGAAAAGATAGCCAAGCTGGTCAAATACCATTTGTTCTACTATAATGTGGACGAAGTCACGGATTCGTCTGTTCGCCGCTTAGTGCGCAATGTGGGCCCGGAGAGCGTTGAGGAGTTATTGCAGGTGCGAATGGCCGACCGAATCGGCTCGGGCGTGCCCAAGGCCCAGCCCTATAAATTACGGCATTTAAAATATGTAATGGACAGGGTGGCGCTGGACCCAATAAGCGCTTCAATGCTCAAGGTCTCGGGCGATGACATTATGACGCTTTTATCTATTCGGCCCGGGCCAAAAGTGGGGCAAATCCTTGATGTTTTACTGGGCATAGTATTATCCGACCCGAAGAAAAACAAAAAGGATTTTCTGGAAAAAGAAACAAAAAAACTCGGCGCGCTGGCCGATGATGAGTTAAAAAAATTGGCCCAAAAAGCCAAAGAAGACCGAGAACAGGTTGTCACCAAAAGAGACGATATGACCAAAGCGAAATATTGGGTAACTTGATAACAGGGCGTGGCCTAGCAGCTAAGGCGCCGGTTTCGGGAACCGGAGACCGAGAGTGCAAATCTCTCCGTCCTGACAAATTAGGAGGTTAGAAAAATTTTGAACTTATTTCTTAACTTCTCTTCTAAAAATTCCTTGGGGTAAAGATCTTGGGGATAAATTGAAATCAAAGAAATTTTGCTTTTTCGGCAAAGTTTTATTTTTTCTCTTACGGCGCGGTCGTACCTCGGGCTATCATTCGCTAATCCAAAATACTCAACAAATATCTTTCGCCTTTTGGCTGGTATCGCCCAGTCCGCTTTATGGCGCGTATTCGGATAAAAAACATCTCGTTCGTGAGGTATGTTGTTTTTATAAAACCAGTTGTCCACTAAAAGTTCGGAAATGGAATCGCAAATGTGCCCATCGGCCGCTTTCGCGATGGAGCGTTTGTACATTCGCTGGCTATGGGAACGATTTGGCTCAAACCCCGCGGCAATAATAGCGTTATTCCACGAACCGAAAGATTTTTTACACGAATCCGAAATTTTGCTTATCTCTCTCCTTGAGGGTATTCTGCACAAACTTTGAACTTCTTGTTTGATTATATTGATTAACTCCTGTGAAGTATATTTGGGCTTTCTGCCGCCCCAGCACTTCGTAGAACAATATTTTATATTCCCGCTACTTTTCCTAAATTGTTTGCCGCATGCAATGCAAGTTTTAAATTGCGGTTTTCTTTTGGGGTCGTTTCTATTATTCACCACCATAGCGCAAGAGCGAGAACAATAATTATGCGGCGAAAAACCACTCGGTTGTCTTAAAAAAGATTTGCCGCAGTTTTCGCAAACCAGCGCCTGCTTTTTTATTTTGTCTTTGGATAAGCACTTCAAAGAACAAAACTGTTTCCAGCCAAATTTTTTGGCCTCATTAAATTGCCCACTCTTTCTAAAAAATCTTTTCCCGCAGAACGCGCAAGAAACTTCTCTTAGTTTAGCCATAAAAAAATTGACTTTTTATATTTTCAACGATATTATGATAGTAGAAAAGTAATCAATCTATACTTTAATTGTAGTATCTTAATGTAGTATGTCAAGCAACAACTTATCCACAAATATAAAAAAACTTAGAAAGTCAAAAGGCCTCTCCCAAGAAAAATTGGCGAGGTTAGCCGATGTCGCCAACAACACAATTATTAAAATTGAAGCCGGCAAAAACCAAAACCCAACACTTGATACGCTCAAGAAAATCGCCAAAGCCCTTGAAATGAGCGTTGATGATTTAATAAAATAAACAATATGAATAATGAAATAAATTTAATCAGGCCAGAAAAAGTTAGTTTAATTAACCATCAGACTTTAACAGAAAAATGGGTTCAATCAATCATTGCCAACGATCCAGCAATTTTAGGTTTAGGTGATTTAATATTGAGAGACAGGGAAAGAACTCACCCGAAAGCTGGCAGATTGGATTTATTATTACAAGATTCCGATTCTGAAAGAAGATACGAGATAGAAATACAGCTCGGCAGGGTAGACGAAAGCCATATTATCAGAACTATAGAATATTGGGATATTGAGAAAAAAAGATACCCGCAATATGATCATTGCGCCGTTATTATTGCCGAAGATATTACAAATAGATTTTTGAACGTTATCAATATTTTTAACGGATCAATTCCATTGATAGCAATAAAAATGGAGGCTTTTAAAAACGGCAATGACTATTGGCTTAACTTCACTACCGTCTTAAATGAAGTCAGTCTTGGACTGGTTGAGGAAGATGAGCTCAAGGAAGTAACGGATAGAAATTATTGGGAGAAAAAAGGAACTCCAAAAACAGTAGCTTTGGCAGATGAATTAGTAGCAATAATAAATGAATTTACTAGTGGCTATGAGTTGAAATATACCAAGTTTTATATTGGGTTAGCTAAAGACGGACAGCCTGATAATTTTGCAATTTTTAGACCCAGAAAGTCAAACACGGCAATGGAAATAAGATTAGAACAAACAAGCGAAACAGACAAATTGATTGAGGATGCGGATTTGGATTTAATGGAATACGATAATAAATGGAATAGATATAGGATTAGAATTTCAAAGCCGGACTTAGTAAAAAATAAGGGGTTGATTATAGATTTACTGAAGATGGCATATGGTAAAACCATAAAAGAGTAAAAAAATTAGGAAAAAGTATCGTATCCAAGAAAAATTACTTATCCACCTCGCAAAAATCCTTAAAGTAGTTAATAAGCCAATGGGAAAACAAAACCGCTCCGATGATATGTCGGAGCGGGTTTGTTTTTTCATTTCTTTAATTCGCGAATTTTCGCAAGATTTCCGAGGGGTCAAGGGCTCTTAAATGACTTCGGTTTAGATTATGGATATTATTTTCGCCGCAGGCGCCGGCAATCATTTTTATTTCCTCGGTGCAATTTTTAATGAAATTGGCGATATTTTGAGCAGCCGTTTCCACATTCAAATTTTTTCTCAATTCCTGGTCTTGAGTAGTAATGCCTTTGGGGCACTTGCCCAAATAACATTGCCGACAGCCAATACAGCCCATAGCAACCAAGAGTGAAGAGCCGACAAAAACAGCATCCGCGCCAAGAGCCAAAACCTTGGCAAAGTCCGCGCCTTTGTTCAGTCCCCCGCCAATCCATAATTCCTGTGTCGCGCCGATTTTATCCAAGGTCTCTCTGGCTTCTATCACCGCCATCATAGTGGGAATACCCACTTCGTTTAACATCACTTCTGGGGCCGCGCCAGTGCCTCCCTCCATACCGTCAATGGCAATGACATCGGGGTTGGCCATAACTGCCAGCGCAACATCCGCCTCCACATTGCCCGCTCCCAGTTTTAAGATAATGGGCGCGCCGCCGGTAATTTCTCGTAGCCAGTCAATTCTTTCTTTCAAATCCTCTATTTTTTTAATGTCATGATGATAGGCCGGCGAATGCGCGTCTTGGCCTTTTTGAAGCTTCCTTATCTGAGCAATCTCGTCCGTCACTTTATCGGCTGGCAGCAGTCCGCCCTGGCCGGGCTTTGCCCCCTGCCCGATTTTTATTTCTATGGCGTTCGCTTTTTTCAAAATCTCTTCGGTAATGCCGAATCGGCCGGTGGAATACTGGATAATAAGTTTTTTTGAAAATTCTCTTTCTTCCGGGAGCATTCCTCCTTCGCCCGTATTTTCCATAGTGCCGGCCAATTTGGAGGCCTTGGCCAAAGCGGTCTTCGCTTCCTTGCTCAAAGCCCCAAAACTCATCGCGCCGATGACAATCGGAGTTTCTATGACAACTGGCTTTCGGCTGTTTTTGCCCACAATAGTCTTGGCGCTTATTTCTTCCTTAAAATAATCTACCGGCGTTTTACTTAATTGAGCCGGCACAAAAACCAAGTCGTCAAAACTAATTCGGCCCGTTTTATTGCTCCGACCGCTACTTATGGGAACTTTCTTGGTCCGGTCTTGAATTTCTTTGAGCCAATTTTGATTCATAGTTTTTGTTTTAATTTATACTTATTTTAATTGATGGTCTTGTTTATACTCTTTGTTAAACTTCAAGGCGTTTTCCGCTTTTTGCAATTCCTGGCCCATATACAAGGCGTGGCCGATTTGGGAAATACCTAAATCCTTATCTATCAAATGACTTAATTCCATGGCCGTTAAGCCGCGGTATTCGCCTATTTTTAGGCCATCGGGCGAATAATGCGAAACAATAATTTCGTTTTTTGGCCGGTCTAAATCAACAATGAAATTGCCTCGCCCGTCCCAGCCGCATTGCAAGCCCTGGGCGTAGTTTTTGATTATATCGCTGGCTTTTTCAAAATCCTGCTCATAAATATGGGCCGAGCAAGAAATCGTTGTCAAATCGCCCAACTCCACTGCTAATTCCTGAGCAATCATATTTTGCAGTTTTCTCAACGCCAGCGTATTTTGCGGCCAAGCGCCAAAAAGGTCGTTGGAACGCAAATAAGCGGTGAGATACAAACGATTATTTTGGCAAATGGCTTGCACCAAGTCCAGGCAAGGCGGCTGTTTACTCTCAATATCTTTTTCTACCTGCCAAGTACAGGCCAACGCCCTTCGCGAATTGATAGATTGTTTTAATTTTTCAATGATGCCGGTTTTTATCTGGTCAATGCCGTTATAATTGCGCAAACGGTCGCCATAAGTGTAGCTGATTTCTTCGGCCTGCTTATGAGAGCCAGCGAATAAAATCTGCGGCGCGTAGGCCTCAAAATCTTGCTGAGTAAAGTTAAAATAATCAACAAACTTCAAATTCTCCGGGTTTTCGTCGGTGATAACCGCTACCAGATTAAGAATTTCTTTTTCTTTAACGCCATAATCGGTTGCTTTCTCAACGCCAAAGCGCATTACATATTTTAAAATCCAAGGCCAGGCCGAAGCCACAAAAGGAAAACGAATCTTAAAGCCGGACGGGTCGGTCGGGAAAATTGCGGTCTCGGGCAGAGCTTCTTCTTCAAAAACCATGGGTTCGGCCCATTGGCCGGAAGATGGCTGAAAATTTCTAATAGTTTCTTTTATTTTGGCCGCGTCAATTTCGCCCCGCAAATCAATCGCTTTTATATTTTGGCGCAGTTCCGCCAAAACGGCTTTGGGAATAATGGCATCATTCAAATCGCCTCCCTGAAAAAAATCCAGCAGGACCTGGCCACTGCCGGATTTGTCCTGTCCACAAACAATAAAAAAACGGATATTCGGGTTGGCCAGCAGATTGCGGACAATATATTTTACACCCTCTTTAGAATAAAGCTGTCCGCAAATAGCAAAATCTGACGGGCTCAAATCCTTAACCGCCAATTCTTTACGCGACCAAAGAGAGCAAATAGCGACCGCGCTTCGCGGATTGCCGACTATCATCTGGTCCTTAAAATGAATTGGCCATTCCATCATGACTTTCATTTTATGCGATAATTTGGTAAATTAAAAGTAGGCGCCTTTCTTGAGGCGGAAATTGGAAAATAGTTATTAGAAAACAGAAATTGGTTATGGAAGATAGAAATTAGAAATTAGTTAGCTATCTACTTTCCGTTTTCTAATTTCCATTACTAATTTCCAATTTCCAAAAACTATTTTCTAACCAATACTATGGTTATCTCAATTATTATCGCCGCTTTTGGCGGAGGAGTCGTGAGGGGGCTGGTGGGCTTCATTAAGCACCAGTATTCGTACAAAAATGTCGGGTTTAATCTGCCTTATTTTTTCGTGATGGTTTTCTTATCGGGCGTTATCGGCGCTTTAACGGCCGGCGCTTTTAATCTTTCCGCGCCTCTGGCCTTGATTGTCGGGTACGCGGGCGGCGATTTTTTGGAAAGCATTTACAAGATTTTAGTTAAAAAAGTTTCTCTCTAACGCAAGCAAAAAACGGAGGGCAGACCTCCGTTTTTTGTTTAATCCTTTTTAAGTATTCTAATACCCAATTCGCCAACCTTGCCGCCGATTAAAACAAGTATAGCGGCAAATATTGACCAGCTCGCCAGATTGAGCATTTTTGGTATGGAACCCGATGGCAGCATCTGGCCTATAGCGCCTTGAACCTGAGATTGCATCATATTCTCCAATTGCGCCTGCAAGTCCTGCCCGCTTTTCTTTTGATTAGCCGCCGGCGCTTGTTCTTGAGTTATCTTAAAAACCTGAGGCGCTTCTTTTTTAGCCGTAAAAATACCCCACGAAGAGTAAAGACAATAACCGATTATCGCCAGCCCAATGGCCAGCAAAACCCAGCCGAATAATTTATTTGTAAACATATTATTGTTGGCATTTCGGGCAGTAATGCGCTGTCCGGCCGTTTATTTTCAGCCGCTCAACTCTGCCTCCGCATTTACCGCACTGTTTTTTATGATAAATCCGGTGCAAAGAAACAAAATCGCCTTTTTGCCCTAACGCGTCAAGATAATATTCAATTGACGAGCCGCGCCTTTCAATCGCTTTTTTAAGAATTGCTTTGACACTGGCCAAAATCTTGGAGGTCTCTTGGCTGTTTATAGTCCCGGCCAATCGGTCGGGCCGAACTTTGGCGGAAAATAAAATTTCGTCCGAATAAATATTGCCAATGCCCGCGAGCTGCTTTTGGTCCATTAAAACCGTTTTTATTTTGGTCCTCTTTTTCTTAACAAATACGGCTTTCAATTCCGTTAGGGTAATTTCAAGCGCGTCTATCCCGAACGGCTTTTCTATTGCCTGACTGTTTTGGATATGCTTTGACCAGCCGAATTTTCGGGCGTCGTTAAAAACTAAATTACTGCCGTCGTCAAAATTAAAAACCGCTCTCGTATATTTGCCCGGAACTCCGTTAAAGAGCAATTGGCCGGTGAGTTTCAGATGGAAAACAAGAGACGATTTATCGCTAAAATCAATAAGCAATAATTTGGCTCGCCGCCGGATATTAACAATTTTTCTGCCTTGCCATTGCTTGCCAATCAGTTTGCTGTGTAACTGTTTTCTGATGGTCTCTACTTCGGGTAACTCAGGCATGTGTCAGCGCCTGTTTTATCTTCTCAATAATCTCTCCGGGGGTAAAATGCGCCTTGATAAGATAATCAACCGCTCCCATTTTCAACCCCCTCTCAATATCTTCTTTCTGCCCAAGGTTGGAAAGAATAATCACCGGTATTTCCGATAATGCCGGGTCTTGCTTGGCCTGAGACAAAACCTCAAAGCCGTCCAATCCGGGCAAAATCAAATCAAGAAGAATCAGGTCCGGCTTTTCCTGTTGAATTTTTTTCAGCCCCTCCTCTCCGTCCATTGCCTCTGAAAGATTGAATCCCTCCTTGGCAAGCTTCTGCGATATTAATTCTCTGAGAAATTTATCATCCTCAATAACGAGAATGGTTTTTTGTTCGTCTGCCATAAAATAACGATTTTAGTTTACTTTGGCGCTCCGATTTGTTTGACTACTTTTTCCACAACCTCCTGCGGGTCAAACTCTGTTTTAATCAGCCAGTCGCGAACCCCCAAAGCCCTCGCTTGATCAAGCTCCACGAGCTGTCCGGAATTGGACAGAATAATAACCGGAATTGTTTTTAACGTTTGGTCTTGATTTGCCGTTTCCAAAACCTCAAAGCCGTTCATTTTTGGCATAACAATATCCAGCAGAACCAAATCGGGTTTAGTTTCGCGCATTTTCCTTAAACCGCTCTCCCCGTCCCCGGCCGTTTCAACGGCATATCCTTCTTTTTCCAGCTTCTTACAAATAAGCTCCATCAGCACTTTTTCGTCTTCAATAATTAAAATTTTTTGCGCCATAATTATATTTTACCATTTGAGCTGTCAATAGGCAAGGAAAAATAAAAAGTAGCGCCCTTGCCCGGCTCGGATTCAAACCAAATACGGCCGTTATGCGCTTCAACTATGTTTTTGGCGATATATAGACCAAGTCCCGAACCTTCGGTATCTATTCTCACGGCATTGGAACCGCGGAAAAATTTTGAAAACATTCTTGTCCGCTGGTCCTTTGGTATGCCAATACCGCTATCTTGCACCGAAAATATTGCTTCCTTTTCGTTCCCCGAACAGGCAACAATTACTTCCGAACCCTCGGCGCTGTATCTTATAGCATTATCAATAATATTTTGCATAGCCAGTCGTATTTTTTCAACATCAATTTTCACGGGCCGCAAAAGAGAATCGGATTTTCGCAAAGTCAATTTTATATTCTTGGCCTTCGCCTCGTCTTTGTAAGAATCAGCCACAAATTTAGCCACCAGTTCCAATTGGGTGACAGTCGGCTTATAGAGATATTTGCCTTCTTCAATGCGAGTTATATCAAGCAGGTCGTTCACTAAGGCAATCATTCTCTCGTTGGATTGGTATGTCTTTTCTAGAAAATTTTTCTGGTCTTGTTTGATACTGCCCATATCTCCGTCTAAAAGCATTTTTAAGGCCCACTTAATGGCCGATAGAGGCGTTCTGAGCTGGTGGGCGGCCAAAGAAACAAACTCGGTTTTCATTTTCTCCACCATTTTCTCCCGACTCACATCGTGCAAAATAATTATCTTGCCTGTTTCTTTGGCGTCTTTCAAAGTCGCGACGGTAGAAACCTCAAGAATAAAATTTTCATTCAAAGGCAGTTCTTCCCTAAAAATATCCGCGCCTGTTTTATTTAAGAATTTGGCGAACGATTGTATTTTAGCGGTTCCTTCCAGTTCAGCTATGGTTCGCCCAACCACTTCTGCTTCGGAAACATTAAAAAACGCTTGAGCCGCCGGGTTAATCAAAGAAATTTTGTTGTTTTCCATCAAAAGCAAACCATCGGCAAAATTCTTAATAATCGCGGCTGTTTTGTCTCTTTCTTTTTCCGCCGCCACTCTTTCGCTCTCAACATCTTCAAGTATATTCAGAAGCGCCCTTCGCGAGCCCTCCAGCTGAACGGTATATCTTTGCAGTTCGGCTACTTTTTCTTCCAATGTTCCTTCAACCCGGCGTATTAGGGTTACATCCACAAACGAAAAAATATAGCTGACAAGTTCTCCTTCCTGATCTTCTCTGGCGATAGCCGAGACAAGCATGGGTATTTCTTTGCCTCCCTTGGCTTTCCCCGATATTTCAAAGTTGAGTATTTTTTTCCTCGGGAACAACTTTTCTGAAAGATTCTTCAAGTCCTCTTCTTTGCTGAAAATGGTTTCAATAGGCGAGCCCGTGATTTCGTCTTTCTCGTAGCCGAAAAGATTATTAAAACTCCGGCTTGTTTCCAAAAGGGTAAAAATCGGCGTTGTAATGCAAATAGCCACCGGGATAATTTCCCAGAGGTCGTTGATATAACCCTCTAAGGTAGAGATATCTTCTGTAAGTTCTTTTTCCCGTTTTTCAAAAAATTTTTCTTTTGGCATAAATCACTTCGTCCACTTTATCTGATAAACCTCGTATGGCGTACTGTCCTTAAAGGTGCACTGAATCTCTTCGCAAGTTACAATTGAATCTTTGGGCCTAGTAAGCTTGGTGGCCGTCTCAAAGTATCCTTTCAGATATTTGCACAAAATCGGGTGGAAGGCGAAATTCTCAAGGCGGAGAATCAATTGCTTGTTGTCTTTGTCCAATTCCACCACTTTAAGAGTCCCGCAGGTGTAGTGTTTTGTCCAATATTTCGGTATTTGCCGGGCGAATTTCCCAATGTCCGGAAATAACTTAAAAAATAATTTGACAATGACCGAAACCCGAGGAGCGTTTCGGCCCATTTTAATTATTTCTTCATCGTCCCAGCCCAAGACCTCCTGAATGGCTAACAAAGAGAGGGTTCTCCAGGCGACCGGATACCAGCTCATTGGCTCTACTTTGCGATAGACTAAATTGACGCCCCATTCTTTGAGTTTTTCTTCTATTTTGGCGACACTATCTTCTGAGGCGGTCTTTTGCAGAACATAATTAAGGTCTGTGTGAAAAACCGCTCCCCTAGCGTCGCCTTGTTTTTTTAAAATTTCTTCGATTTCATTTTTTTCCATATTATTTGCCCGCAAAATATTGATTTTAGCGGGGATTTAATTTCTCTTGTTGACACAAACGAAGCGCGGCCTTGAGCTCTATCATTCTAAGTTCCCTGCCAACTGCCAATCGCTGAAATTTTTCAAAGTCGTCTATTTTTTCTTTAAACTCTTTTTCAAATGTCTTTCTTTCTGTAATATCCAAAAAAACGAAAAAAAAGCCGACAATATTATTATTCTCATCTGTTCTGGCGGCTATCATCATATTAACCGGAATCTTTTCTTTGGACTTAGCCGTGAACATTATTTCGCAATTATTAACCAGGCCCCGTTCCAGCAGATCCTTTTGAGCGCACTTGGCTTCTTGGGAGCTAAAAAACAGCGTTTTTAGATTTTGGCCGATTATTTCTTTATTTTTGAAACCGGAAAAAACTTCAAAGCTTTTACTCGCGTTAAGGATATTAAAAGTGAAATTCGTATAGCAAACCGGGGTTGGCAAAAACTCCCAAAAGGCCTTGATATCGCCTTTCAGTTGAGCCAGCTCATCGTTAGCTCCGCGGGAAGATTCTTTTTTTCGAAATATACCCATTTTTATCGCTGTTTGCTTTTATTTTACCAATTATAGTTGTTATTGCAACTATCAAGTGATACGATATAATAATGGATACGAAAAAGGCCGAAAACTATAATACGAATTAATATGATTAATCTTCAAAACAAAGTAGCCATTATCACCGGAGCCAGAAGAGGTATGGGCAAAGCCGACGCTCTGCTTTTGGCAAAACTGGGCGCGAAAGTGGTTGTGGCCGACATATCTCAAGAAGAATGCGAAGAAGTGGTTAAAGAAATAAAAGAAAACAACGGGCAGGCCATGGCCATTCAATGCGATGTTTCCAAGAAAAAAGAGGTTGACGAAATGGTCGAAAAGACAGTCAAGGAATTCGGCGCCTTGGACATTTTGGTTAATAACGCGGGCATCTGCGAATTCAAGCCGTTCTTGGAAATGACCGAAGAAGAATGGGATAAAACCATTAATATCAACTTAAAGGGATATTTCTTGTGCGCCCAGGCCGCGGCCAAGGAAATGGCCAAAAATAAAAGCGGAACGATAGTCAATATCGCTTCGGTGGCTATGGGCCAACAAGGATTTGGCATGGCTGGTCTGGCGCATTACGCGGCTTCCAAAGGCGGCATCGCGGCCCTCACCGAAAGTTTGGCCGTTGAACTGGCGCCCCTTAATATCAGAGTCAACGCTATTGCCCCGGGCGCCATTGATACGCCAATGATGGCAGGCGTTAAAATGGACTCCAAAGCGATGGAAGCAATGTTCAGCCGCATTCCGGCTCATCGAGTAGGCAAGCCCGAGGAAATCGCCAACACAGTCGCCTTCTTGGCTTCGGACGAGGCTTCATACATCACCGGAGCCGTGGTTGTCGTAGATGGCGG
>CAYHTF010000003.1:0-6334 GCA_964359535.1 uncultured Candidatus Saccharibacteria bacterium
TTGCCGTATATACTGAATATGTAGCCATATATATTGCCATAAATTTATGCCAACAATTCAAGAATTACGACAAGTTCGATTAGAAAAATTAAACGCCATCAGAAAGGCGGGGATTGACCCATTTCCGGCCAAAACGCATAGAACGCACGATATTGGCGAGGCCTTGAGCCAATTCAACGCGCTATCTCGCGCCAAGAAAAAAATTATAATAGCGGGCCGGATACGCGCTTTGAGAGGTCATGGCGGAGCGACATTCGCTGATTGCGAAGATAATAGCAGTAAGATTCAAGTTATTTTAAAACAGGACGCGCTGGGCGATAAAAAATACAAATTTTTTCTGGATTATATTGACTTGGGCGATATTGTGGAAATGAGCGGCGTTTTATTTAAAACAAAAAGGGGAGAGAAAACGATGGAAGTTAAAAGCTATGTTTTGCTGGCCAAATCGCTTTTGCCTTTGCCGGAAAAATGGCATGGGCTTCAAGATGTTGAAGAACGATATCGCAAAAGATACCTTGACCTGCTGATGAATCCGGAGGCAAAAACGCTTTTTCTAAAACGGAGCGAAATCGTGCGCAAAATGCGGGAGTTTTTGGAAAAACATGACTACATTGAAGTTGAAACACCTATTTTACAAACAATGGCCGGAGGGGCCACAGCCAAGCCATTTGAAACATATTTGAACGCCTTAAAAATGCCTCTCTATTTGCGGGTGGCGCCCGAGCTTTATTTGAAACGGCTTTTGGTGGGCGGGTTTGAAAAAATTTATGAAATCGGCCGATGTTTTCGAAACGAAGGAATGGATTGGAGCCATAATCCGGATTTCACTATGCTGGAATGTTATACGGCTTGGATGGACTACGAAAAGCTGATGAAGTTTATTGAAAAGTTATTTCAGCATATAGATAAAAAAAAGTTCAAGCCCCCGTTCAAGCGCGTGGAGTACGGCGCGATTATCAAAGAGGGCGGAGACGATAGAGCGGCGTTCGCTAATCTCAAAGTTCCGACTTTTGTCATTAATCATCCGGTTTCCATTTCGCCTTTGGCGAAAAAATTAGACGCGAAAAGAACCGCCCGTTTCCAGCTGATAATTGAGGGCAGGGAAGTGGTCAACGGCTTTTCGGAGCTCAACGACCCGATTGATCAGAGATCTCGCTTTATAGAACAGGAAAAAATGCGCGAGCGGGGCGACGAGGAAGCCCAGCGACTGGACGAGGACTTTATTGAAGCCATGGAGTATGGTATGCCCCCGGCCGCTGGATTTGGCATTGGCATTGACCGTTTGGTGGCCCTGCTCACCAACTCCCACGCCTTGCGAGAAGTCATTTTATTTCCCACGATGCGAATAAAACCTTAAACAATTATGCCTCTTACGCCATTACATTTGGGCCCCGGATTATTTCTAGGAATGCTGACAAAAAAGGTTTTCAACCTGTTCGCGTTTTTGGTTGGCAGCGTGGTTATGGATTTTGAGCCGTTAATTTGGCTGATGATTGTGCCGTGCTACACTTGTCCGCATCACGGCTTTTTCCATAGCATTATCGGCGGGGCCGTTGGCAGTTTGGTCGTGGCTTTCGCGCTTTGGCTGTTTAGAGAAAAACTGCGAAAACTTTCCCGGATTTTACGAATTGAACAATCCTTTTCTTTTGCCACGCTTTACTTTTCGTCGCTTTGCGCCTGGCTGATTCATGTTTTCTTTGATTCTTTAACCCATTATGATGTCCACCCCTTGTGGCCGTGGACGTACAACCATATTTTAATCGGCCGCAACATTATTGGCTCGGAGCATTTAATATTTGTGGGCTTGGGCATTCTTGGGCTTTTGCTATTTTATAAAAATTATCTTAAAAATTATGCTCGACATTAAATATATTCGCGAGAATTCGGAAAAGGTAAAACAAGGCGCCAAAAACAAAGGCGTTGATGTTGATATGAACAAACTTCTTGGGCTGGACAAGAAAAGGAGAGAGTTGGTGGCTCAGACCGAACAATTAAAAGCCGAGCAAAACAAATTGAATAGAAAAGGCGCGCCAACTCCGGAAACAATTGAAGCGGCCAAGTCCTTGAAAGAAAAGTTTCAAGCTCAGGAAATTATTTTAAGGGAGATTGAAAAGGATTTTGATATTTTAATGCGGCAAATTCCTAACCCGGCTTTTGACGAAGTGCCGGTGGGCAAAGACGATTCGGAAAATGTTGTTAAAGAATTCGGCAAAATAAAAGAAAAACCAAAGTTTGATTTCAAGCCCAAAGAGCATTGGGAAATAGGGGAGCAGTTAGACATTATTGATACCGAAAGAGCCGGCAAGGTGGCAGGCAGCCGGTTTTACTACTTAAAACGGCAAGCGGTTTTAGTGGAGTTTGCTTTAATAAATTTTGCTTTTGAAAAATTAGTTAAAAAGGGATTTATTCCGGTTATCCCGCCAGTGATGATAAAACCGGAAATGGCCTGGGCCATGGGTTATTTACAGCAAACCGACGACGAAGAGGCCTATCACTTAGAAAAAGATAACTTATATTTAACCGCTACCTCCGAGCAAACTCTTGGGGCAATGCATGCTGGCGAAACATTTGAAGAAAAGGATTTGCCTCTGCGATATGTCGGTTTTTCCACTTGTTTCAGAAGGGAGGCGGGCAGTTTTGGCAAAGACACCAAAGGAATGTTAAGAGTTCATCAATTTGATAAAATAGAAATGTTTGTTTTTTGTAAGCCGGAGGATTCTTTAAAAGAACACGAACTACTGCTGGCTATGGAAAAAGAGCTTATGGACAACTTGGAGTTACATTATCAAGTGATTGATATTTGCACTGGCGACTTGGGCGCTCCGGCAGCCAAAAAATATGATATTGAAACCTGGATGCCCGGCCAAAATAAATACCGCGAAACCCACTCAACCTCTAACTGCACCGACTTTCAAGCCAGGCGGCTCAATGCGCGATACCGCGACAAACAGGGCGAGCTGAATTTTGTCCATACCCTAAACGGTACAGCTTTTTCAATGCGGCCGATTATCGCCATACTGGAAAATTACCAAAAAAAAGACGGCTCCGTTGAAGTGCCGAAAGTTCTGCGAAAATGGACAGGATTTAAAGAAATAAGATAATGGACACCTTAATCATTTTACACGGCTGGCAAAGTTCTAAGGAAAAGTGGCAAAGAGTTAAAAAGTTTCTGGAAACTCAGAGTTTAAAAGTTGTGGTGCCTGATTTGCCTGGGTTTAAGCTAGAAAATCAACTAGACAAGCCTTGGAATTTAGATAATTACGTTGAATGGCTAAGTAGCATCCTAAAAAATACTAACGACTTTCCTGGCCAAGTTTTTTTATTAGGACATTCTTTTGGTGGAAGGGTAGCTGTTAAATTTGCTGTTAAATACCCAGAAAAATTAAAGGGTTTGATTTTGGTTGCCGCGGCGGGCATTAAAAAGAAAAAAACAATTTGGGACAGAATTTTGCTGGCAGTCATAAAGCTGACGAGAAAATTAGGTGTGGAAGAAACAACATTTGAAAAAACGCCCTGGCATATCTTGCGCAAATTATTTTATCGCTACTTTTTGCGCAAAACCGATTACTTAAACGCCACGGCCCGGCAAAAAGAAATAATGAAAAGCGCCTTGGAAGATGATTTGAAACCATTATTGGAAACCATTTCCACAAAAACTTTGATTATTTGGGGAAAAAAAGACAAAGCGACATTGCTAAAAGACGGCCGTCTAATGAACGATAAGATAAAAAATTCGCGGCTGGAAATTTTGGAAAACATCGGGCACACACCTCATTTGGAAAATCCGGCGCTTTTGAGCCAAAAAATCAAAACATTCATCGTTGAGTCCGAAAATAATTTACTCTAAACTTCTTGCTATAGCAAGAAGTTTAGAGTAAAAAAGATGGACAACAAAATAATTTTTATCATCGCGATTTTGTGGTTTGTTTTTTTTGCCAAACAAATGCTGTTTTGGTTTTGGCTGTGGCAATTAAAAGAATATCATTGGGGCAGATTCAAAGCGCATTTTGAAACGCAGGGAACAAAAAAAGTTTTGTCCAGTATTTGGCGGTTTAAGTATCCGAAGCCAACAAAAAAAATACTTGCCATTATCGCTTACTCATTGCTGTTGGAGTGGGCTATTTGGGGCCGCTTTTTGCGTCTAAATAGCGGCCTTTTTTATCTGGCGCTCGTGCTTTCGCTAATTTTAGCGCCAGTAATTGCTTCGCTTATTGTTTTGCTTTTTGAGATGCCGGCAGTTGTTTTACGAAATAAATTATTGGAAAAAGCCAGGCAGAAAAGAAAACAATTCAAAGACCTTGTTGTTATCGGCATTACCGGTTCTTACGGTAAAACATCCGTTAAAGAGTTTTTATACGCTATCTTATCGGAAAAATTCCGCGTTCTCAAAACGCCGTCTCACATTAACGCTGAGGTAGGTATCGCTCGAACAATTATACGAGAACTTAAACCGGAGCATCAAATTTTTATCGCTGAAATCGGCGCTTATGAGCGAGGCAAAATAAGCGAGGTTTGCTGGATGCTTCAGCCCAAAATCGGCATTTTAACTGGTATCAATGAACAGCATATGAGCACTTTTGGCAGTCAAGAAAATATCATGAAAGCAAAGTTTGAGCTGATTGAATCATTGCCCAAAAATGGCTTTGCCATTTTTAACGGCGCTAATAAATACTGCCGGGCGCTATACGGCAAAACCGCCATACCCAAAATAATCACTTCCAGCGATAGTAACACTTTTTCTACGATCGTAGAAAAAGTGTTACTTTGGGATAAAGAGAATTTTTTAATGGCCGCGGCGGCGGCGCAGTATTTAGGAATGACTTTTGATGAAATCGCCAAAGCCAGCCAAAAAATCAAAAACTCTATTGAGATTAAAAGCGGATTTAATGGAACAAAAGTAATAGACAGCGCTTACTCGGCAAATCCGGATAGCGTCATTAGTCACCTTGAATATTTCAAGGGTAGGGGAGAGGGAAAAATTATTGTTATGCCGTGCCTTATTGAACTTGGCTCCTCGTCAAAAAAGATTCATCAAAGGATAGGGGAGAGCATAGGCCAAGTTTGCGATTTGGCGATTATTACCACCAACGACCGATTTGAAGATATTAGAGACGGCGCTTTGAGATCGGGAATGTTGCCGGATAAAATCGTCTTGATTGAAAATCCGAAAAAAATTCTGCAAAAATTGAAAGTCGTCGCGAAGCCCGGCGACATCATACTTTTGGAAGGCCGAGTTTCCAAACAAATCATTAAAGGTCTCTTATAAACAATGGAAATCATGGAAATAAATAATAAAAACGAGTGGGAAGAGTTTTTGCTTGCCGTTGAGGAGAAAACTTTCTTACAGAGTTGGAATTGGGGAGAGTTTCAAAAATCGCTTGGCGAGAAGGTGTGGCGGCTGGGGATTTACGACAATGATTTAGCGGGCGTTGCGCAGGCGATTAAAATAAGGGCAAGGAGGGGAAGGTTTCTTTTGGTCCCTCACGGACCGGTAATTTCCAATTTTCCTGCCTCGCCGGCGGGCGGGCAATTTTCAATTTTCAAACAATTGGTGAAAAAGTTGAAAGAAATCGCCAAACAAGAGAAATGCGCGTTTATCAGGGTGGCGCCGATTTGGGAATGTAGCGCGGAAAACGAAAAGCTCTTTAAGGATTTGGGGTTCAGCCCTGCGCCGATTCATATACATCCGCAGCTTACATGGGAGTTGGGCCTGGAAAAAAACTCGGATGAAATCTTGTCGCAGATGCGTAAGACAACCCGTTATTTGATTAAACAAGGCCTTAAAGACCCTGATTTGAAAATTGAAAAATCGGCTAACGTAAATGATATAGAAGTATTTAACCGGCTTTACCAAAAAACCGTCAGCCGACAGGGTTTCACGCCGTTTTCTCTGGATTACTTGAAGAAGGAGCTTGCGGCTTTCGCTGACTGCCCTTCGACTCCGGCTCAGGGCGCTGGCGCGGCCAGCGTTTTTTTGGCAAAATACAGGGAGGAGTGTTTGGCCGCGGCCATTATTATTTTTTGGCAGGGGATAGCGTTCTATCATCAAGGCGCGTCTATAAACTCAAAAATACCCGCGGCCTATCTTTTGCAATGGGAGATAATCAAGGAAGCCAAAGCCCGCGGCTGTCGGCTTTATAATTTCTGGGGGATTGCGCCGCTTTCCGAACCAAAACATCCGTGGGCTGGATTGAGTTTATTTAAAACTGGGTTTGGCGGTTATGGGAAAGCGTATGTGAAAACTCAGGATTTGCCAATTTCTCCGCGATATTGGCTTACTTTCATTTTTGAAAAATTAAGAAATATAAAAAGAGGATTCTAATTTGGAAAATAG
>CAYHTF010000003.1:6434-20315 GCA_964359535.1 uncultured Candidatus Saccharibacteria bacterium
ACTAATTTCTATTTTCTACCAACTAATTTCCGTTGAATTCGATGAGGAGGGCAAAAAAAATATCAAACAAGAAAAAAAAATCAATCTGGCGGAAAAAGTTATTCGCGCTGGCTATTGTTTTTGGCGTTATTATTCTTGCCGGATTTTACTTTCTTGTTTTTTCTCCGTATTTTCAGATCAAAGAAACGCGGATTGAAGGCGCGCAGAAAATATCCGAAGACATCTTGCGCGATTTCGCGAATGGGGCGCTTGTTTCAAAAATATTTTTCTGGCCCACAAAAAGCATTTTTACGGCGGATGTTCAAGCAATAGAAAAAAAATGTTTGGCGCAATTTCCGGCAATTAACGAAATAAATATAAAAAAGAAATTGCCGGCAGGGCTTTTAATTAAAGTTGTTGAAAGGATGCCGGTTGGCCAATTGTGTTCATCTGATAAATGCTTTATAATTGATAGCCAGGCAATAATTTTTGAGCAAATTTCTTCACTATCAACGATTGCCGGTCCAATAATAAAATTGGGCGGCGACCGAGCCCTTGTCTTGGGCGAAGCAGTTCTCAATAAAGAGCAAATGGCCGGCGCGCTTGGCCTTTACAAATCCGCCACCGAAAAATACGGCATTGAACTTAAAGAAATCGCCGTGTCGGACAAAAAATTGACCGCCATAACAAACTCGGGCTGGGAAATTTATTTTAATACGGACAACGATATTGCCAAGCAAATTTCAAACTTTGAGGCGGTTGTTGATAAACTTTTATCTCCGGAAAAGAGAAAAGGGCTGGAATATATTGACTTGCGTTTTGGCGATAAAGTATACTACAAATGAGTTAATGGGGCGAATTGACATAAGAGGAAAATCAGTGTAAAATTACCTGTATGGATAATCAAGAAGCAACGGAAAATCGCGAAGAAAAACAGGAAACGGCGCTGGAAAAATGCGAGCGCGAAAAAGAGGAATATTTAGCCGGCTGGCAAAGATCAAAAGCCGACTTTTTGAATTACAAGCGGGAAGAAATGGAAAGAGTGGGGGAGGTCTTGAAATACGCGGGCAGGGAAGTTATTTTGAATATCTTGCCGGCCATGGACTCGTTTGAGCTTGCGAAAAAGAATTTATCAGACGAATTAAAAGACGATGAAAAAATAAAAGGATTGCTCAAAATCAAAGAACAAATTTCGGCGGCGCTGGCAAGGCAGGGGATAGAAGAAATTAAAACATTGGGCGAGAAGTTTAACCCTGAACTGCACGAAGCGATTGAAGAAATAGAGGTTGAAGGACAGGAAGCGGGCGCGATAGTTGAAGAATTACAAAAAGGATACACAATCAACGGCAAACTATTGAGGCCGTCAAAAGTAAAAATCGCTAAATGATTCTGTTTAAAAATTAAAAAATAAAAAATTATGTCAAAGATATTAGGCATTGACCTTGGCACCACTTTTTCGGCTATGGCCGTGGTGGAAGCCGGGGAACCGAAAATATTAGAAAATAAAGAAGGCGCCAGAACCACGCCGTCGGTTGTGGGCTTGACCAAAAATGGCGAGCGCTTAGTCGGCGTTACCGCCAGACGCCAGCAAATCACCAACTCTCAAAACACTATTTTCTCGGTGAAACGGCTGATTGGCCGTAACTTTTCGGATCCGGTGGTGCAAAAAGACATCAAAATTTTGCCGTATAAAGTTAGGGCGGGAGAGGACGGGGGAGTGGAAGTGCTGCTGGGCGAGAAGTGGCATAAGCCCACAGAAATCTCAGCTATGATTCTGCAAAAGCTCAAGCAAGACGCGGAAGACCGCTTGGGCGAAAAAATCACCGAGGCCATCATCACTTGTCCGGCTTACTTTGACGATTCTCAAAGAAAAGCCACCAAGGTAGCGGGCGAAATAGCGGGCTTTAATGTGAGGCGAGTTATCAACGAACCCACGGCCGCGGCTTTGGCTTACGGCCTGAACAAGAAAAAAAATCAGCAAATCGTGGTTTATGATTTTGGCGGCGGCACTTTTGATATTTCCATTTTGGATGTGAGCGCGGACACAGTGGAAGTCAAAGCCACGGGCGGGGACACGCATTTGGGCGGAGACGACTTTGACCAGAAAATTATTGTTTGGCTGGTTAATGAGTTCAAAAAAGAGCAAGGCATTGACCTTGCCAAAGACGACCTGGCTTTACAGCGGCTGAAAGAAGCGGCTGAAAAGGCCAAGATTGAACTATCCACAACTATGGAAACGGAAATCAATCTGCCGTTTATCACTTCCGGCGATTCCGGGCCGAAACACCTGTATTATAAATTAACAAGAGCTCAGCTGGAAAATTTTGTTAAAGAATACATTGACCGCTCCGTTGAATTGGTAAAACAAACTCTCAAAGAAGCGAAGCTTGAACCAAAAGACATTGAAGAGGTTGTGCTGGTGGGCGGGCAGACGAGAATGCCAAAGATACAAGAGGTCTTAAAAGAATACTTTAATCGAGAACCGCACAAAGCCATTAACCCAGACGAGGTGGTGGCTTTGGGCGCGGCTATTGAAGGCGGTATTTTACTCGGCGAAGTCAAAGATGTTTTACTGCTGGATGTAACTCCTTTGAGCTTGGGTATTGAGACATTGGGCGCGGTGAGCACGGTATTAATCGCGAAAAACACAACCGTGCCTACCGCTAAAACGCAGACATTTTCCACGGCCGCGGACAGCCAGCCATCAGTGGAAATTCATGTCTTGCAGGGGGAACGGCCAATGGCCGCGGACAATAAAACCCTTGGCCGTTTTATCCTTGATGGCATTCCGCCTTCTCCGCGAGGCGTGCCGCAAATTGAAGTGACTTTTGATATTGACGCCAACGGCATTCTTAATGTCTCTGCCAAAGACAAAGCCACTGGCCGCTCGCAATCCATCAAGATTGAGGGGTCTTCGGGCTTGAAGCCGGAAGAAATAGAACGGATGAAAAGAGAAGCGGAAACGCATGCCGAAGAAGACCTTAAAAAGAAAGGGCTGATTGAAGTCCGCAATTTAGCCGACACTTTGATTTACGCTTCGGAAAAAACAGTCAGAGACGCCGGCGACAAGATTTCAGCCGACAATAAAAAAGAATTGGAAGAAAAATCCGCGGCTTTGAAAAAAGCCAAAGAAAATGATAATATAGAGGAGATAAAGCGGGCGACCGAAGAGCTTTCCACTGCGGCGCAAAAGATTGGCGCTGAATTATACAAACAAACCGGCGACCAAGCCGAGCAGCCGCAAACAGGCACTGCCGAAGATAAAAAACCTTATGAGCCCGAAGAAGGAGAATATAAGGAGAAACCCTGAAATTGGAAAATAGTTATTAGAAAACAGAAAATGGTTATAGAAATTAGAAAATGGAAAAAATAGACGACTAACTAATTTCCATTTTCCATTACTAATTTCCAGTTTCTAATAACCAATTTCCGTTTTAATTCTATGGATTATTACACAATTCTTGGCATCGCTCGCGGGGCTTCCTCCGACGATATCAAAAAGGCCTACCGCAAGCTGGCTCACCAGCATCATCCGGACAAGGGGGGCGATGAAAAGAAATTCAAAGAAATAAACGAGGCCTATCAAGTGCTCTCCGACCAGAACAAGAGAGCGCAATACGACCAGTTTGGCCGTGTTTTTGAAGGCGGCGCTGGCGGGGGAGGCGGGCAGGGATGGGGCGGAGATTTTAACTGGGCTTGGGGAAAGCCGGGCAGCGGAACCGAGTTTGATTTTGACGATTTGGGCGAAATGGTTGGCGAGATGTTTGGTTTTGGCGGACAAAAAAACGGGAAAAAGGATTTAAAAAAGGGGAGAGATATTGAGGCCAAAATAGAAATTTCACTTGAAGAAACATTAAAAAGCCATGAAAAAGAAATACTGCTTTATCAATATGGCGTCTGCTCGCGGTGCCAAGGCAGGGGAGGAGAGCCGGACAGCAAAGTGAATGAATGCTTTTCATGCCGCGGAACAGGGGAGGTGCAGGAAGTGAAAAAAACCGTTTTTGGCTCATTCACTAGATGGACAATTTGCCCGGAATGCAAGGGCGAGGGACAAAAACCGGAAAAGCTTTGCAATGTCTGCAAGGGAGAGGGCAGGGTAAAGGAAGAAAAAAACATCAAGGTTTTTGTGCCCGAAGGCGTTGATTCCAACCAGGTAATAAAACTCAAGGGCGAAGGGGAAGCGGGTAAAAGAGGCGGCCGGCCCGGGGATTTGTATATTCGCATTAATGTGAAAAGACACCCGCTCTTTGTCAGAAAAGGGGACGACCTTTTGACATCTTCCGACATATCGTTTTCTCAAGCGGCTTTGGGCGGGGAAGTGGAGCTGAAAACACTGGACAATAAGAAAATTTCGCTTAAAATACCAAGTGGAGTGGAATCGGGTAAAATTTTCCGAGTGAGTAAAAAAGGCATTCCGCGCTTTGGCGGCTACGGACTGGGAGATATGTTTGTGGAACTGATTATCAAAACCCCAAAGAAACTGACCAAAAAGCAGGAAGAATTATTAAAACAGTTGCAGAAAGAAGGATTGTAATTTCTAATTGCTCTAATTACTAATTTCTAACTAATGAACAATGACTAAATGACCAATGACTAAAACTTTGAACATTAGGCATTGGGGCTTGGGGCTTATTTAGAAATTAGAAATTAGAAATTGGTCATTCCGCCGTAGCGCGCGTTACGGCGGATCTGCCCCCATAGCTCAATTGGTAGAGCAATTCCCTTTTAAGGAAGCGGTTCCGCGTTCGAGTCGCGGTGGGGGCACACGAATATATGATGAATAAAAAACAGGTTTTTTTTGTTTTAATTTGCGCCGTGGCTTTGGGCTTTGGTGCTGGTGTTTGGTTTGGCCGAGGGCAAATAGCCTGTAAAGTTTGCGCGCCGGAAAATATTGACTTGTCGCGTTTTTGGGAAGCGTATTACAAATTGCAAGATATGTTTGTTTCGCCCGAAAAGATGGGCGATAATCAAAAACTCATTTATGGCGCGATTTCCGGAATGGTCAAATCGCTTGACGATCCTTATACGGTTTTTATGCCCCCGGAAGATTCAAAAAAGTTTATGGAGGATGTGAAAGGCCAGTTTGAAGGCGTGGGTATGGAAATTGGCATCAGAAGCAATCAATTGCAAGTCGTGGCGCCCATCGAAGGCACGCCGGCCTCACGGGCGGGATTACGCGCCGGAGACGCTATTTTACAAATCAACGGCACTTCAACCGCTGACATAGCGCTTGATAAGGCCGTGAGTTTAATTCGCGGCCCAGGCGGCACTGAAGTTGTTTTAAATATCGGCCGCAAGGATTGGAAAAGCGCTAAAGACATTAAACTGATCCGCGAAGTTATAAAAGTGCCTTCGCTTAAATGGGAAATAAAAGAAAACGATATTGCGTATTTGAAACTCTATCAATTTACCGAGAAAGCAGCCGGCGATTTTAGCCGGGCTTCTATGGAAATTTTGCGAAGCCCGGCCAAAGGCATAATTCTTGACCTGCGGGACAACCCAGGCGGCTATCTTGAAGTGGCGCAAAACATTGCCAGCTGGTTTTTAGAAGACAATCAAATCGTGGTCATTGAGGATTTTGGCAAAGAAAAAACAAAGGAATATAAATCAACTGGCCCGGGCAAACTGGCGAATATGCCGGTGGTAATTCTCATCAATCAGGGTTCGGCTTCGGCCTCGGAAATTTTAGCAGGCGCCCTGAGAGATAATCGCGGCGTTAAACTTATCGGCGATAAGTCATTTGGCAAGGGTTCGGTTCAGCAAGTGGAAAAACTGCAAGACGGCTCTTCGCTTAAAATCACGGTGGCTCGATGGCTAACTCCTAAGGGCGATTTGATAGCCGGTAAAGGATTGGAGCCGGACATTAAAGTAGAAATAACCGAAAAGGACTACGAGCAAAACAAAGACCCTCAACTGGAAAAAGCTATTGCAGTTATAAAAGAACTGCGGTAAAATAAAAAATACAAATATGCAGGTGATACTTTTGCAAGACATAGAAAAAATAGGCAAAAAATACGAAATCAAAGAGGTGGCCGACGGCCATGCCCGCAATTTTCTTATTCCTCAAAACTTAGCCAAGCCCGCCACCGAAACCGCTCTCAAATGGGCCGAAATACAGAGAGAGATTGAAGAAAAGAAAGCCGAGGAGGCCTTGAAGCATGTACAGGATTACGCCGCCAAACTCTCGAGAACAGAAGTAGCTATCAGTGTCAAAGTGGGGGACAAGCAAGAACTTTTTGAATCTATTTCCGCCCAGAAAATCGCGGATAAACTAAAAGAACTTGGCTTTGAAATAAAGAAAAGTCAAGTCGTGTTAGCCGAACCGATTAAAGAGTTGGGCGAATTTCCAGTGAAGATCTCTTTTGAGCACGGCCTGGAAACTGAAATTACCGTGATTGTCGCGGCCGAAGAAGAGGGCGAGAATTAACAGCCCTATTGGACGCTTACAACTTTGGCCATTCTGCGGGAGCCGTCAAAACGTTTCACTTGTTTGGTCGTGAACTTTACTGTGCCCTCTAAAGCCGCGTAAAGAGTGTCGTCGCTGCCGCGCCGCACATTTGTACCCGCCAAAAATTTAGTGCCTCGCTGGCGGATAATAATCATACCCGGCCTTACTTTTTCGCCGTCATAAAGTTTCACCCCCAAATATTGGGGCTGAGAATCCCTGCCTAATTTTGTCGCCGCGCCTGATTTTGTCTTTGCCATGTTAGAAGCCCTTAACGAGCGCCCGAAGGCGCGAGTTTAGGGATTATTAGACCCCGTACTAATCCTAATGATGAACTTTGTTTAAGCAGAAGCAGAGCCGAAGGCGTATTCGCAGACGAACTATGCTAAAAGTCATTCATCGCTGGGATTAGTATGGGGTGCTAGGAACTTATATTTTATGTTACCAAAGGCAGTTAATTTTGTCAAAAAATATCAAAACGATATCGTCTTATTTATCGGCGTAATCTTAGCTGTCCTGCTGGCGTTCGCTATCGGCTATATCGCCGCCGAACAGCAAGAAAAAAAACCGCCTCTTCAATTTGAATATGAAGACCAAAACGACAATTCCTGAACATTTAGGCATTATTCTTGACGGCAACCGCCGGTGGGCTCAAGAAAGGGGATTATCGCCATTTGAGGGCCACAAAAAGGGCTTAGAAAGAGTAAAACAGGCGGTAAAATGGTGCGGAGAGCGCGGCGTCAAAATTTTGACGCTGTTTGTCTTTTCAACTGAAAATTGGAAAAGGCCGGCCAAAGAAATCAATTATATTATGAAGCTGGCGCTATGGGCGGTGCGCGATTATTTGGAAGAATTAAAAAAAGCTGATATACAACTGCGAATAATAGGGGATAGGCAAAAATGCGCGAAAGCCCTGCAAGATGAAATCACTCGGGCGGAAAACGCGACAAAAAACAACAAAGCAATGATTTTAAATTTCGCGCTGAGCTACGGCGGCCGGGCGGAAATCACCGAAGCGGTTAAAAAAATTATTAGCAAAAAAATCCCTGCGGACAAGATTACCGAGAAGATGATAGGGGACAACCTCTGGACTTCGGACCTTGATTTGATTATCCGCACCGGCAAAGAGCAGAGGATTTCCAATTTTCTGATCTGGCAGGCCGCTTATTCAGAGCTTTATTTTTCGCCGAAATACTGGCCGGACTTCACGGAAACCGATCTTGACGCGGCCTTGACAGAATACGCCATCCGCAAGCGAAGATTCGGAAAATAATATATTTAATCTTTCAGGGGATGAAACTGGCGATGAATTTTCTCCGCGTATTTAGCCGAAGCGTTCACATAGCGGGTGGTGGTATCCAATGACTCGTGGCCCAAAAGAATCTGCAAAGCGGCCACGCTAGCTCCATTTTCCGCCATATAAGTCGCGAAACCGTGCCGCAGGCCGTGGGCCGAAACAGGAATATTCAAGCCCAAAAACTCGCGGTATTTTTTTATTTTCTCTTGCAAATAATTAGCCGAAAGCTTAGTGTCTTTTTTTTCTGAATTGCGACCCTTGAATGGAATAAAAAGATAAGGCGAGGCATTGCCGCCCCGCACTTCCAAATACTCTTTGATGTATTTTATAGCCCTTGGCGTTAAGTAGGCGAATCTCTCCTTTTTGCCCTTGCCCAAAATAAAGACCCGGCCAGTTTTATCTATGCTCGCGGTTTTAAGATTGATAAGCTCGGAAATACGCATGCCGGTGGCAAACAGAGTTTCCAAAATCGCGCGATTGCGGCTGGCTACCAGTTTATCTTTTTCAAACTCTGCGGGGGATTCAATCAATTTTATAATCTCATCCAATTCGCCAACTCGCGCCTGGCGTTTTTCTTTGCGCACCAGCTCAATGGCGCTTGGGTCGATAGGGGAATTGTAATCCATTTTAATTAAAAACTTGAGGTAAGAGCGTAAAACCGAAAGCATGCGATTAATTGAATAAGAACTGAGCCGTTTTTGGGTTTTGTGATCATTAGCCGTGGCGCGGTCAAAAGAGGTGAGATAGGCCTTGTAGTTTAAGATAGCTTTTTTATCAACTTTTTCAAAATTAATACTCGCGCCAGCCAAAAAATTTTGAAAAACATTAAGGTCGCGTTCATAGTTGTAAAGCGTCTCTGGCGAACGATTATCAACCTGCATACTTAAAAGAAAATCGTCAAAATAGGGGAGGTGCGCTTTTGTTTTAGCCATATTTATGAGTGAGTGTAAGAGTTATTATACTCGGTATCCTGTATTAAGTATAAACACCCCGAAACCAGCCGTCAAGTAATCCCCTAAGGAGTTTTCCACAATCTTATTCTTTCTTTGTATTTATGCCAAAGTTCAGCGATATCTTGCTTCATCTCAATAATTTCTTTTTGCCATTCTTCCTTGATGCCGGCCATAATTTTCCTGACTTGAATATCCGCTAACTCCCCCTTTATGTCTTGCCAGCTCTGGCTGATTTTTTGCTTGGCGCTATTAACGCTGACATTTTGGGCGTTGGCAGATAAAATACCGCCAAAAAATAAGGCAAAAGTTAAAAGCGTTAGAAGCGTTAGAATTGACAATTTCAGCGTTTTTGAGGCGGAGATGACATTATGCCTGTCTTTCATACTTGAACGCGATTTAAGGCCGTTTTAAGCCGTTTTATAGCCTTTTCCTTGCCTAGAATGGCCGCCACTTCAAACGGTCCGGCCGAGGATGCCTGGCCGGTTAACGCGACTCGTAAAGGCCAGAGCAAATATCCCCTATCCTTGCCGAATTTTTCGGCCAGCGGCGCTAAGAGCTTTTCTAAATTTTCTTTGCTGAAATCATTTTCCGCGATGGATTCTATCGCGTCTTTGGCCGCTGTTAGCGAAAAAATAATGTCTTGAGATGTCATTTGTTTCCATATTAAAAGCTCTTTTTCATATAAAATTTCATCCGCAAAAAAGAACCCGGCTAACTCCCCTATTTCAGACAATTTTTTCAACCGTTCACGGTAAGCCGCCACTACGGTTTGTAAATACTCAAAATCAACTTCCTCGCCAGTGGCGCAAATTACATATTTTTGCTTGTCATCTTTTTCGCGCAGAATATTTTTCTCAACCAAATACGGCAAACACATTGAAGTAATTTCCGCTAATGATTTCTGCCGGATATAAAAACCGTTCAGCCAGTCAAGTTTCTGGCTGTTAAACACCGCGCCGGCTTTATGCAGGCCTTTCACTGAGAATTCTTTGATTAAATCGTCCCTTGACAGCACTTCTTTGTTTGAACCCGGATTCCAGCCCAGAAAAGCCAAAAAATTAACCATTGCCTCCGGCAGATACCCGGCTTGCCGATATTCCAGCAAAGACACGGCGCCGTGACGGGAGCTAAGTTTGGCTCTGTTGGGCCCTAAAATCAAAGGCAGATGAATATATTGCGCCCTGCTTTTTTCCGAAAAGCCCAAGGCCTTGGCCATTAAAATCTGCTTGGGCGTATTGGGGATATGGTCCTCTCCTCTGACAATATGGGTGATTTTCATTTCAAAATCGTCAATTACCGAGGCCACATTATATAAAGGCGACGAAACATTTTTGGCAATAACAATATCGCCAAAACTGGCTGTTTCATATTCTATCCGTCCACGGATTAAATCCTCAAAAATCACTTTAGCGCCGGACGATTTAAGCCGAATAACTGATTCTTGCCCCTGTTTTATATTTTCAGCCGCTTGCTTTTCTGAAAACTCCCGGCACTTACCCGAATATCGCGGCGCCTCTCCCCTACCCATTAAGTATTGGCGATGCGCTTCTAAGTCATCTTTGGAACAAAAACAAAAATAGGCCTTTTTTTCGTCCAAAAGTTTTTGAATATATCGCTGATAAATATCCTGCCGTTCTGATTGGCGGTATTCTTCGCCCCATTCAAGCCCCAGCCATTTTAGGCCGTCAATAATTTCGGTTTCGTATTCCGGGCTGTACCTGTCCCTATCAGTGTCGTCAATTCGCAAAATAAAAGCGCCGCCGTATCTCTGGCAAAAAAGCTCATTAAAAAGAGCGGTTCTGGCATTGCCAATATGAAAATGTCCGGTTGGCGAGGGCGCCATTCGCGCCCTTACATTCCCTATATTTTTGATTTTGATTTCGGACAGCATATTATAATTGTTATAATTGTTATAACTGTTATAACTGTTATATTAGATATTTAGTTATTTCCTCAGCCACCATCGCGGCCGCGTCCGGCTTGGCGAATTTTAGGGCCTGCTCTTTCATTAGCGCCATTTCTTCGGGATGAGAAAATAAAAATCTTATTTTTTCCAAAAAAAATCGTTCGGTCAAATTGGCTTCTTCAATCACCATAGCCGCGCCATTGGCCGCGTAAACGTAAGCGTTCTTAACCTGATGGTTTTGCGCGGATTCTGGCAAGGGCACAAGAATACTTGGCATACCCAAAGCGGCCAGTTCGAAAATAATGCCCGAGCCGGCCCGGCTTACAACTAAATCGCAAACCGAGTAAATATGTTTTAAGTCGGTTTCTTTGAGAAACGGAACTAAATGATAATAAAGTTTCTGAGATTCGCTAATGATTGTTTTAACCTCAATTGACAATTGCTGGAAATTTTTTTCGCCCGCTTGATGAATTATTTCAAACTCGGCTAAAAGCTCGGATAAAATAGGAATGAGCAAATCATTCAGCCGCCGGGCGCCTTGCGAGCCGCCCATAAAAAGAACGACTGGGCGCGCCCCGGTGATACGCGCGAGCAATTTGGCTTCCTCCTTTCTACCGCCAAGAATCTCGCGCCGAATCGGATTGCCAACCGGCAAGACCATTTTTTGGGGAAAAAATTCGGTCTCTGGAAAAGATGTAAATACGCTCGCGGACACGCGGGCAAGAATGCGATTAGCCAAACCGGCCACTGCGTCTGATTCGTGCAGAAAAACTGGAATTCGCAAAAGCCACGCGGAAATACCGGCCGACAAAGAGCCGTAGCCGCCCTTGCAAAAAACAATATCAGGATTGAGGTAAAGGATATAGCCAAACGCCTGGCAAAAACCCAAAGGCGCTTTGATTAAAATGTCAAAAACATTCTGCCAGAAAGAAACAAAATTAAGATAGCGGCGCGCTTTTCCGGCCAGCAGTGCCTTCACGGTTATGCCTTCCTGGCCGAGTACAATATCGGCAAAATCATCTTTGGGTCCAAGATAAAAAAACTGGTCGTCATCTATCCGCAATCGCTTTAATTCTCGGGCCACGGCGATAATCGGAAACAAGTGCCCGCCCGAACCCCCGCCGGTAAATAAAATCTTCATATATGCCTAGATACATTAAGCAGTATGCCTATGCCAGCCAGCTCGGCCGTTAAGGCAGAACCGCCATAACTGATTAGGGGCAACGGTATGCCGGTTAAAGGCAAAAGACCCATCATAGCCGCGATATTCACAAACGCTTGAATGCCCAGCCAAAACGATATGCCCGCCGCCAGTAAGCCGCAAAAAATATCCGGCGCCCTCTTAGTAATCATAAACCCTCTGACGATAAAAATCAAAAAAATAATGATAATAAGCGAACAGCCGGCAAACCCGATTTCCTCGCCCATAACCGCGAACACGGAATCGGACATCGGAAAAGGCAAATTGCCGAACTTTTGCTGGCTCATACCCAGTCCCAAGCCAAACAGCCCGCCCGAGCCAATACTGACAATGGCTTGCTGAACTTGATAGCCAATACCCAAAGGGTCGCCGTCCGAGCGCAAAAAAAACGATTTTAAAAAAACAGTCCATCTCTGCGAGCGGTAGCCCGCTGACTTGATTAATATTGCCAAAGCGCTGACTCCTCCGCAAATCATTAGAATAACATGCCATAACGGCGCGCCTGACAAGAAATACATTGCCAGGGCCGTTAAAACAATAATTCCCAGGGTGCTGATATCCGGCTGCGCGATCAAAAACGCGGCCACAACGCCCAAAACAAACAGGAAAGCCAAAAATGTTTTGCCCCGACCGCTTTTTTCTTTTCTAGAAGCCAGCCATGATGCCAAATATAAAATAAATGTAAGCTTTAAAAGCTCGGTTGGCTGGAAAGAAACCGGCCCCAAGTGAAGCCATCTTGACGCGCCGCCCAAATCAAGGCCGATTTTTGGCACAAACACCAAACCCAATAAAAAGATATTGAACAAAACAATCAGCCACGACCACTTTTTGAAAAAAGTCAGCGGCAATCTGTAAGCTAAAACACCCAAAACAATCCCGGGCATTAAGCCCAAGCCAATCTGATGCCAAAGAAAATAAAAAGGATTGTCAAACCTTTTCTGCGAAAACGAAACGGAAATACTGGCCAAAAATAAAAGCCCCACCGCGACTAAAGCGGCGGCCGAACCAAGCAAATAATAATCAGGCCTTTTTTTGTTTTGTCTTTGAATGCTGGCGGACATATTGGCGAAACGACATACCGCGATGATGATAATCGCGAAACAAATTAAAACTGGCGCTGGCAGGGGAAAGCAAACAGGCGCTATTTTTCGGCGTTTTTTCGTAACAAATTTTAACCGCCCCTTTCATTGTCATAACATTGAAGATGATGACCTTGCCCAGCAAGGTCATCCGATGACCTTGCTGGGCAAGGTCATCAAGATTCTTAGTTATTTTCTCGCCAGTCCCCTGGCCCAAAATAATTAAATTTTCAACTGAGCTTTTTAAGATCTTTTTAGCCAAGCCATTGTAGTCGCTCCCCTTGTCCGAACCGCCAACGATAAGTGTTTTAACTTTTTGCCCGAGAGCGTCAAGCGCCGCCATAGTGGCCTCTGGAATAGTGGCCATTGAGTCATCATAAAACTCTATGCCGCGAAATTTGCCCGCGAAATTCAAGCGGTGCGGCAAGGGCTTGAACGCCTTAATCCCCTGCTTGATTTTTTCTTTGGATATTTTGAAAAGCTCGGCCACACTAATCGCGGCCATCAGATTCATTGGATTTACTCCCGCTCGCAACGCTTCGCCAATTGGCTCGCGTAGCGATGCGGGCAGGCCCGCCTTGTCATACAACGCATATGGCAATTTTTTAGCTTTGGTTTTTTTGGCTATATCCCCCACTGCCTTATCGCTTTTGGCGTAGACAAAATAATCGTTTTTTGTTTGATAAATAGCAATGTTTTCTTTGGCTTTTTTATACTCGTTAAAACTCTGATAATAATCCAAATGGTCGCGGAAAAGATTCAGAAAAACCGCGATATGGGGCGACTTTTTTAAGCCCTGTAATTGATGGCTTGAAAGTTCATATATAAGTATGTCGTTTGGTTTGGCCCTCAAAAGATATTGAAGAACCGGAGCGCCTATATTGCCGCCCAAAAAAACTTTAAGCCCGGCTTTTTTCAAAATGGCATAAATCAAACTGACGGTCGTGCCCTTGCCCTTGGTGCCGGTGACTCCGATAATCGTGCCCGGAAAATTATCAAAAAATATCTCGGTCTGCGAAGT
>CAYHTF010000003.1:20415-24231 GCA_964359535.1 uncultured Candidatus Saccharibacteria bacterium
CCGATTATCCAAAATCGCATTGTCACTTTATAATGAGGCCAGCCCTTGGCCTCATAATGGTAATGAACAGGCGCGGCTAAGAAAATTTTCTTATGCCGCAATTTCTTTGAAACAAGCTGGATTATCACCGACCCGGCCTCAACTACCAGCAAAGCGCCGATAATCGGCAGAACCAAAACCGAGTCTGTTAAAAATACTATCACAGTTAAAACGGCGCACAAGCCCAAGGTGCCGGTTTCGCCCATATAAAATCGGGCGGGCGGAATGTTAAACCATAAAAAAGCCAAAATCGCGCCCAAAATAACCGCGCAAAACCCGGCCAAATTGACTTGCCCTAAAGAAAAAGCAATCACCGCAAAGGCGGCAAAAATAGAACCAAACACTCCTCCGGCCAAGCCGTCAAGACCGTCCACCACTCCGCCCGCGTAAGTGGCCAGCATCACGACAATAAACAGCGGAATATACCAAAAACCAAGAGTTATATCGCCCATACCAGGAATATGCAATGTGTTCCAGCCAAGCTTGGCAAAGCACCACCAGCCGCCAATCAAGCCGATAACGGCCACGGCCGCCAGCCGTTTTTTTAAGCCCAATCCCCCGCCAATATATTTTCCCCGGCCAAAAACCTGTAAAAAGTCATCGGCCATTCCCAGTAAAGACGCCGCAACTAGCGCGAATAAAGGCAGCCACGTCTCCGAGCGATTCAAAAAATTAAGGCGCGAAAATCCCCAAATGTTAACTTGGGAAAGAAAATAAAAAAGTATGGCCAAAATAAGAACCGTTCCCCAAATCAGTATACCGCCAAAACGGGGCGTGCTTGTCTCTCCCTCTGTTCGGAACTGCTTGAAAAGCGTCAGTTCGCCACCGTCCACTGACTTTGTCCGAACTTCTTTCCGCCAAAGTTTGTATTTGTACAAGAAATGGGTCAAGAGCGGAGTCGTCAAAAACGCCAGCAAAAAACCAGCCGCGCCCAAAACAAAAACTTTAATAATATCAGCCGCTATGCCCAGCATTTTAATTATCGTTTAATCGACTCTGCCAATTGATTAATTTTTGCATTTCGCCGAAACGGTCATCCGAACCAAGAATTATATTTATATTAATATAAAACGAATTCGGTTGCTCTGCTTTCATAATTGCCAGCAAACATCCTCCGGCTGTTTCGGTCCAGCCAGTTTTCCCGGCCAGCATATCCGGCGTTTTGGCCAGCAATTCATTGGTGGTAAAAGCAGTGTGATGCCCAGCGCCATCGGCCGTTAAAACCTCGTATTTCTGCTTGGCCAAGATATCCCATATCATTGGCTGATTTTCTAAAATATACTGGGATAGAACAGCCAAATCGCTGGCTGTTGAATAATTTTCCGCTTCCTGCCCGGTTTTGCCGTCAATAATCAAGCCATTCACATTAACAAAATGCGTGTCTTTCAGGCCGATTTTCTGGGCAGTTAAATTGCACAAATCAATAAATGCTTCCTGACCGATAATATCAGCCAAGGCGTAAGCCGCGTCGTTGCTGGATTCAATCAAGGCGGAATGTAAAAGCGCTTCAACTGTCAAGCGCTCACCTGCTTTTAATTGCCCAGTGTCTTCTTCCTGCGCCACTGCCATTCTGCTAATTTCAGTTTGATCGGTTAGCTTATAATTTTCCAAAACAACCAAAGCAGTCAACAGCTTGCTCAAGCTGGCAATAGGCATTTTTTCCAAACTATTTTTTTGAAAAATCACTCCGGCGTTTCCATTCTCTATTCTAACGGCCAGCGCTGATTTGGCCATAATGTCCAAGTCCGGCTTGGGCCGGTGAATTATCGGGCCAACTTGGTCTATTTGCGCCTGCAGACGGCCTTGGCTGGCCTGAGCCAGCAAAAGCTGCGGATCGCGGATAGTTATTTGGCCAAAAGCCACATTAAAACTCCACCATAATGGCAGGCAAATAAAAAAAGATAGCAAAAATACCGGCCAGGTTTTTTGGGTTTTCATTTTACTCGACAATTTTTAGCTTCAACTCTTTAAGCTGTTCTTTTGACACGGCCGAGGGCGTATCCATCATCGGGTCCCAGGCATCGCCGGTTTTAGGAAACGCGATGACCTCTCTAATACTGCTCTCCCCGGCCAAAAGCATCGCCAAACGGTCAAGGCCCAAAGCAATGCCTCCGTGAGGCGGAACGCCGTATTGAAAAGCCGCCAGCAAGTGGCCGAACTGGGCTTCTATTTCCGGCTTGCTATGCCCCAAAACCTCAAAAACAGCGGTTAAAACATCATCGTTGGTTGTTCGGATACTGCCCCCGCCAATTTCATAGCCGTTAAGCGCGACATCATACTGACAGGCCAAAATGCTTTCCGGAAATTTTTTGATTTGCTCAATGTCGTTTGTTTTGGGACTGGTGAACGGATGGTGCGTAGCGCCCCACCCTCGCCCTGAGTGAGTCGAAGGGTCGCCCTCATGCCACTCAAACATCGGAAAATCAGTGATAAAAACAAAAGCCAGCTCATTGGGATTATTTTTGTCTTTCCGCAAATCCGGCTTGTCGCTTTGATATTTTTCCATCGCCTCTTTATATGGAATCCGCGGAAAAGGAACTTGCGTGATAGTTTTGTCCGAGAACAGTTCTCGGATAAGAGAGATATAAAAATCCTCAATCATCGCCAAAATATCGTCCTGTTCAACAAACGACATTTCTATATCCATTTGCGTGAACTCGGGCTGGCGGTCAGCCCGCGGGTCCTCGTCCCGCAAACACTTCACTACCTGAAAATATCTTTCCAATCCCCCAACCATCAAAAGCTGTTTGTATTGCTGAGGGCTTTGCGGCAAAGCGTAAAACTGGCCGGGACGCAATCTTGAGGGAACGATAAAATCCCGGGCACCCTCGGGCGTGCTTTTGGTTAAAAGCGGGGTTTCAATTTCAATAAATCCCCTGCTGTCCATAAAATCGCGAAAAAACTTTACCACTTTGTGCCGTAAAATCAAATTCGCTCTCATCCGTTCTGTTCTTAAATCCAAATACCTGTATTTAAGCCGTGTTTCCTCATTGACTTTCCGAGTGTCGCCAGTAAGCTCAAAAGGCGGAGTAATTGATTGATTTAACACAGTTAAGGTTTCCCCGACCAGTTCAATTTTGCCAGTTGGCATTTCCGCATTTTCCATTCCCTTTGGCCGCTGTTGAACTTGACCGGTAATTTCCACCACCCATTCGGGTCTGAGCTGTTTGGCGGTTTCATATGCCTTGATGGCATCACTGCTGCCAGCAAAAACCGCCTGCAAAAAGCCGGTTTTGTCTCGCAAGTCAATAAAAATAAGCTTGCCGTGAGTTCTAATAGAATCAACCCAGCCGCAAACTTTGACCTTGTCCCCTATTTTCTCCGCGGTGTCGCCATTAAAAATTCTATCCATAGTTGTCCTGTGTTATTTCACAATAGCGCTGATTTTGGCCACAATTTCGTCGGGCGTGTAATTGGTTTTAATCAGATAATCTTTAACGCCCAATTCTTTGGCGCGCTGAATGGTTTTTGGGTCATCGTAATTGGAAAAAGCGATAATCGGCGTTAAAGCCAATTCATTTTCTTTTCGCGCTTGTTCCAGAAAAAACAAACCATTGTGCTGGGGCAATAATATGTCCAAAATCACAATATCCGGTTTTTCATTTTTGGCCAATGCCAAACCGCTTTCCGCGTCTAAAGCGGAAACCACTTCAAAACCGGCCTGCTCAAACTTTTCCTGATACATCCGTATTAGTATCTGTTCGTCCTCAACTATCAAAATTTTAATCTTGTCGTTAGTTGAAGTAATCATTATCTTTAATCATATTAAATCGCAAG
>CAYHTF010000004.1:0-22524 GCA_964359535.1 uncultured Candidatus Saccharibacteria bacterium
CGCCAGATTTCTCTTCGCGCCAGGCCGCGATTAAAGCCGTTTTTGTGGGGAAACTTGACAAGATGTGATAAAGGACTATACTGATATTGAAAGTCGCCTGCGCCTGCTTCGGCAGTGTGCAGGTTTTTTGTTTAATTTCGTGAAATTCCTATTCGTCCACTCTGATGAGTGATAGGGTATTGACAGGTCGTTTCACATTTGATACACTATTGTTATAATTATGAAAAGCAAAAACCTAATTGAACAGCTTAAATCATTGCCATATTTCAGTAAAAATACCATATATCAGCTTGGCAGGCAGTTTGAGATTGAAAACGCAACAATTGATACTTATATCAGCCGTTTTTTGACGCGCAATGACATTATTCAGCTTAAGAATGGGCTTTATACAACCGCTGATTTTTTTAATAAAAATAGGGGCGATATTTCCTATTCGTTTTATCTGGCAAATATTTTACGAACGCCATCATATGTCAGTTCGTGGACGGCGCTCCAGTATTATAATTTAACTACTGAATCAATACACACTATAACCTCAATTACGCCAAAGGTTACCCGAACCCATAAAACAAGGGCGGGAACTTTTGCTTACCAGTCAGCGCAAAAGGAATTGTTTGCTGATTTCTCTTTGGTCAAGGGAGAACCGTTTGCGCCAACAGGCAAGTTTGATTTTTTTATTGCCTCTCCCGCCAAGGCGCTCTTTGACCTGCTTTATTTCAAAACGCGTCAGTTTCGCGGCGTGAAATTTGGAGATATAGACCCGTTAATTGGCGAAATGCGTATTGATATTGAGGAGATGAGCAAAAAAGATAAGGCCGCTTTTTACGAGATGGTAAAAAAGTATTTACACCATGAATGAACAGATTCTCGCTACATTAAAAGGAAAGCTTGATGAGCTTGGCGCGTATGGCCAGGTTGACGCGGAAACGAAACGCAATGTTCTAAAAGGAGAGTTACAGTTTTATGTTCTTAATTTTATTTATCATCACCCGGAATATAGCAAATGGATTATGTATGGCGGCTCGGCGCTCCGTATATGTCACGGGCTTGACCGAATGTCGGTTGATTTGGACTTTGAAGTTGGCCGCGCGATAACCGAAAAGTTTTTAGAGGAATTGAAAAAAGAAATTGAGAAATATTTTATTAGCGCTTATGGCGTTGAGTCCGATTTTCTCATTATCAAAATAACCGCCGGCAGGGGACTGCTGATTAAATTTAATGTCGGCAAAGAATTGGGCTTTGGTCATCCCTCAAATCAAGTGCATGTTAAAGTTGACCTTAATTATTTTACCGCTCCAAAAATAGTAACCGAACGACGGCCGATAAACCAGGGCCAGTTTTCTTTTGTCATTACAACTTATAATATGTCCGCCCTTATGGCGAGCAAGATCGCCGCGATTTTTCTGCGCGGAACTCGCGGAGTGGGTAAAGCGATGTATGAAGAAAAAGGGCGCGATATTTATGACCTTTTGTGGTATATGAATAAAAAAGTAGTGCCCGACCTTGATTATCTTATTGCTAAAGGTGTTGATGTAAAAGACCCGCGAGAGCTTTTTGACAAGCTCACGGTTCAGATGAATAAAGTAAATGACGCCAATCTCAGACAGGACCTGACGCCGCTTTTTGTAAATCAGGCCTATATTGAGAGCTGGCTGAAAAACTGGCGGGAAAGCTACTTGCAACTCCTTAGCGATTACAAAATCAACACGATAACAGGGTTGGAGAGTATAAAAATACATCAGGATTTTAATACTGGTAATTTTTCTTTTATGTATCGGTATAAAACAGAGGAGGGCGGGTTGGCGCGGATTGTTTATAATATCAGCGATGATTGGATTTTTCGCCCCGAGTGTGATTTGCCAATAGATATCAATGATAAAATAGCTCAGCTCATAGACGATATGCCAGAGCGAGTAGGAGAAAGATTAGGGCGGTATGCGACACTATTTAACGACAAAACAGAAGCGTATTTCAAAAAGACAAACAGAATAGTGCTGGGCGACAGCATAACCACAAAAATTATCAGAATGACGACCGACAATCTAAACCAGAAAGAGCAGATTGTGCTTAATAAATCCGCGTTGTTGTCTCGCGAATTAGATGATTTATTAAAGTGAGCTCCGTTTTTTTGTGTTTCACAATATGGACATAAAGAGTACATATTCTAGAACATAATGTTTTGGCTTGATTTTTTGCGAGATAGGGGATAATATACGATATTCGGTAAATGGATAATAATTTTAGTTATTTTACATCACAAGGAGGTTAGTGATGGAAAAGGCGTCCCGAAAGGAGGTGCCCATTTTTTTACTCTAAACTTCTTGCTATCGCAAGAAATTTAGAGTAAAAAAGTTCAATTGAAAAATCGGTAGTAGAACAGACGCCAAACGGCAATGAGCCCGTCTTTGGGCTTTATTTTTTTGCCTTGTTTGATGCTCCGCGGATTGTAGCTGATAGGCACTTCCGTGATTTTGTATTTCTTTTTCAAAATTTTGGCGGTAATTTCCGCTTCCAAATCGAATCCGTCGCTGTTCATCTCCATTTTTTTGATAATTTCCGCCTTGAAAACTTTATAGCAGGTGCAAACATCAGTCAGATAAACGCCGTAAAATAAATTTGTCAGGCCGCTGATCAGTTTTCCGCCCCAGTAATAACTTTTATGAAAGCGCGGGTTGGGCGTTAGGTTTCGGGAGCCGTAGACAATGTCCGCCTGGCCCTCTAAAATAGGGGAGAGCAGCTGGGGATATTCCTCGGGATAATATTCCAAATCAGCGTCTTGTATCAAAATAATGTCGCCGGTCGCTTGCTCAAAGCCGGTTTTCAAAGCCCCGCCCTTGCCCTGATTTTTTTTGTGATAAAAAACGCGGTACTTGTTTTCCATTCCTTTCAGTAATTCTCTAGTGCCGTCAGTTGAGCCATCGTCAATTAAAACAATTTCTTTTTCCAAGCCCAAAACTGGCGCTCTCTCCACTCTTTCCAAGATTTTTGACAGCGTGGCTATTTCATTATAAACTGGAATAACTATTGAAAGTTTCATAGGTCTATCATAACAAAATAACTTAATTTTTCAAATATGATTGGAATTGTTTTTCAAAACGCGCTGCTGATCGCTATGCTGATTCTTTTCGGCAGCGGCGGTCATCTCTGCCTTAAAAAAGGCGCCACCACCCTTAATTTGAGCGGTTTTCGTTTTGGGTTCTCGGGCATTGCCTCTATGTTTTTGCAGGTTGTCCGGAACGGCTGGCTGATGGCAGGGGTTATTTTGATGGGTTTGGGTTTTGTGTTTTATGTTATCGCTTTGAGCCGCCTGCGGCTGAATCTAGTTTATCCGATTTTCGTCACCGGCGGCATCACTTTGGTCACTTTGGGCTCATTTTTTATTCTCAAAGAGCCGCTTCATTTAGCCCAGGTCTTGGGTATGATTTTGATTGTCTGGGGCATATTTTTGCTGTTCGCTTTTTCAAGAGCTTAGCGGGCTCTATTAAACTATGGCGGAAAAATTATCAATCATATTGCCTGTTTATAATGAAGATGGGAGTTTGGAAAAACTTTATCAGGAGCTCAAAGCGGTCTTAACATCCGGCAATTTTGAGTATGAAATTATCGCGGTCAACGACGGCTCAAAAGACCGTAGTTTTGAGATTTTACAGGCGATAGCGAGTCAAGACCAAAACTTCAAGGTTATCAGCTTCCGGAGAAACTACGGCCAGACAGCGGCGCTCTCGGCCGGCATTGATTCGGCCTTGGGCGATATTTTAATTCCGCTTGACGCTGACCTACAAAACGACCCGGCCGATATTCCCAAGTTTTTAGAAAAAATGAAAGAGGGTTTTGATGTTGTGTCGGGCTGGCGAAAGCAAAGAAAAGACCATTGGACAAGAAAACTGCCATCGCAAATGGCCAATTGGCTCATTTCGGCCAGCACGGGCGTTAAGCTTCACGACTACGGCTGCACAATGAAAGCGTATAAAAGAGAACTGGTCAAAGACATTCAGTTTTACGGCGAGATGCACCGGTTTATGCCCGCCTACGCTTCGTGGTACGGCGCGAAAATCGCGGAAATCGTGGTCAATCACCGAGCGCGGAAATACGGCAAGTCAAAGTACGGTTTCTCGCGGATTTTTCGCGTTATTTTGGACTTGGTCGCGGTTAAATTTTTGATGAGCTATTTAACCAAGCCCATACATTTTTTCGGCAAGATTGGGTTTGCGGCTTTGTTTCTCAGTTTTTTGTCCGGCCTGGCCGCTTTGTATTACAAGTTTGTCCGCGATACTTCATTTATTTTAACTCCTTTCCCGCTTTTGACCGTTTTTTTGGCTATTCTGGCCGTGCAGTTTATTTTGATGGGCCTTTTGGCTGAAATTTTAACGAGGATTTATTATAACGCCGACAGAACACCGTATTCTATTAAACAAAAAATAAATTTCTGAACTTTTATGTGCGGTATTGCCGGTTTTATCGGCCAAGGGGATGAGGCGGTCTTGAAAAAGATGACCGACAGCTTGCAGAGAAGGGGCCCGGACGACCAGGGCTTTTTTGTCAAAGAAGGGGCGGGGCTGGGGCACCGCCGGTTGAGCATTATTGATATCTCTGGGGGTGGCCAGCCCATTTACAATGAAGATAAAACCGTCGTCGTTGTTTTTAACGGCGAGATTTATAATTTTCAAAAATTGCGGGGGGAGCTGAGCTCACTGGGGCACAAGTTTTATACAAAAACCGACACAGAAATACTGGTTCATCTTTACGAGGAATCTGGCGAAGATTTTTTGAAAAAGTTGAACGGTATGTTCGCTCTGGCTTTATGGGACGACAAAAAGCGCAAACTGATTTTGGCCCGCGACTGTTTGGGAGAGAAGCCGCTACATTACGCTATTTGCGGCCAAACAATTATTTTTGGTTCGGAAATCAAAGCCATTCTTGAACACCCGTTAGTCCTGCGGGAAATTGATTTTTTTGGCCTGGCCAAATACTTGGCTTATGAATATGTGCCCGCGCCCCAGACCATTTTTAAGAATATTTACAAACTGGAGCCGGGCGAATACGCGGTCTGGGAAAATAATTTGTTAAGAAAAAGCAAATATTGGGAAGCGGGCTTCAATCCTTTGCCTGTTGGAAAGTTGGCGGAGAGAGATATTATAGCAAGCTTGGAAATAGAGATGGAAAGGGCAGTTAAGGAAAGATTGGTCTCGGATGTTCCGCTGGGTGTGTGGCTGAGCGGCGGGCTTGATTCAACAACCATCGTTTATTTCGCGCAGAAAAACTCGGTACGGCCCATTAAAACATTTTCCATCGGCTTTTCAGAGCCGTCTTTTGACGAAACAAGGTACGCTCGGCAAGCCGCGTCTTTTTTAGGAACCGAGCACCAAGAAAGAATAATTGAGGCTCAAGATTGTTTGGCATTAATTCCGCAAATTACTGATTTTTTGGACGAGCCACTGGCCGACGGCTCCATTGTGCCCACTTTTTTGCTGTCCAAATTTACCCGGGAAAATGTTAAAGTAACCTTAGGCGGGGACGGCGGGGACGAGCTTTTTATGGGTTATCCCACATTTCAGGCGCATCAAATGGCCAAGTTCTACGAAAAACTGCCGCTTTTTTTAAGAAACAAAATTATCGCGCTCCTGGTCAATCGGCTCCCAGCTGATTTGAGCAATATCAGTTTTGATTTCAAATTGAAAAGATTTATCTCCGGCTTTGAATATCCGGCCGAAATCAGAAATCAGATTTGGCTGGGCTCTTTCGGTCCCAATGACCTTAAAAACATTTTCACTAATGAAGTTTATCAAAGCTTTCGCGGCCAAAACATTTTTGAAGACATTGCCAAACACTCTGCGGACCTGGCAGGGGAGCCATTGGAAAACCGCTTGATTTATCTTTATTTGAAGCATTACTTGCAGGATGATATTTTGGTTAAAACCGACCGGGCCAGTATGGCGGTTGGACTGGAAACAAGAGCGCCGTTTTTGGACCATCGGCTCGTTGAACTGGTCAATTCTCTGCCTGCTGATTTGAAATTAAAGGGCTGGACAACCAAGTATATTTTTAAAAAAATGATGGCTGATAAATTGCCAAAAAATATTGTTTATCGCCCCAAAAAGGGCTTTGGTATGCCTATTGGCCGCTGGCTGAAAAAAGAACTGCGCGATTTGGCGCTTAATCTTTTTCAGCCCGAAAAAATTAAGAGAGAAGGCATTTTTAATCCAGCGTTTATCAGCCAGTTATTAAACGAACATTTTTCCGGCAAAAAAGACAACCGAAAACAGATTTGGACATTAATGGTTTTTGAAATGTGGCTGGAAAAATGGGCTTAATTACTTTAAAAAAATATGACTTCAGCAAATAGGTTCGGTTATGAGTGGGAAAAATATTACTGGCTTAGTCCGGACTACGAAATCCAGTTTCAAAAATGGCTGGGGCTTTTTGGTTTGGAAATTTTTCAAAACAAAAAGGTCTTGGACGCGGGCTGCGGCATGGGACGGAATAGTTTTTGGGCGTTAAAATACGGAGCTGAAGAGTTAATGGCTTTTGATTTTGATCAACGGACCGTTGAGGCCGCCAAAAAAAATCTCGCGCCTTTTCCCAATGCCCAGGTTGAGTTTGCCAGCATTTACGATATTAATTGGCAAGACGAGTTTGATGTTGTTTTCTGTATTGGCGTTATTCATCATTTGGCCCAGCCGCGAAAAGCCATTGAAAAATTGATTGACTCTGCCAAGTCAGGAGGCATGGTGCTTATCTGGGTCTACGGCTATGAGGGCAATGAATGGATTGTCCGTTTTGTAAGCCCTTGGCGAAAATATCTAACCAGCAAATTGCCCTTGTCTTTATTGCATATTTTGTCGTATTTTTTTGCCTTTCCTTTGTGGCTGTTCGTGAAACTATTTAAGCCAAAATCGCCGTATCTTAAACAGCTGTCCAAGTTCCGCTTTTTCCATATTCTTTCCATTGTCTTTGACCAGTTATTGCCGCCGATAGCGAATTATTACAAAGAAAACGAGGCGCTGGAATTGTTGACTATTCATTCCAGGTTGAGGAATATAGGCATAGCCCCGTGCAACCAGAACAGCTGGACGGTTTATGGCTATAAAATTTAATTTAAGTATGACAGACAAAAATGCAATTAAAAATTTTGAAGAGTGGAACGAGTCCTATGTCAAAAAATACAGCAGCGAAAGCCATTACGCCAGCCCATCTTTTATTGTCCGTTATATTGAAGGCAAAAGGATAAAAGAGGTTGCGCGATTGATTAACGCTCAAGCGGCTGATAATTTGATTGAGCTTGGTTGCGGGGAAGGCCATATTTTGGAAAAATTGGGCCAGTCCAAGATAACCGGCGTTGATTTGTCCGAGACATCATTAAAAAAAGCGGCCGAAAGAATGAAAAGAGCGGGCAAGCCGGCGCGTTTTGTCAAAGCCAATGTGGAGGAGTTGCCCCTGGAGATAACCGGTGAAAAATTCAATAAAATTATCTGCTCGGAAGTTATTGAGCATGTCCAGCGGCCCGAGAAAGTCATCGGCGAAATTTCAAAAATCGCTTCGCCCAATGCCGACATTGTCATTTCCGCGCCCAATGAACGGCTTATCAACCGCCTTAAAAGTGTTTTTATAAAGTTGCGGCTTTTTTCTTTATTGTTTCCCGGAGTTTCTCTTAAAATGGACGACGAGTGGCATCTTAACACTTTCAGTTTGGCGCTTTTGAAAAAATATACCGAAGGAAAGTTAAAAATAAAAAAGGTCAGAGCCATACCGTTTTGGTTTTGTCCGTTATATTATATAGTTGTTTTTGAACTTTGCTTATGCGAAAAATAATATCTATTGCCAAAGAACACAAGTGGGCGATTATTTTCGCTTTGTTTTGCGCTTTCATTATAATGGCGCCTCAGGTTTATTTCCGTTTCGCCCATAAAGACATCTATCAGGGAGTTGAAATGATGGCCGCTTCCGATGAAACGGCTTATTTGTCCCGCGTCAGAGAGGTTCAAGACGGCCACCTGTCTTTGGCCAACCCTTTTTTGAAGGAAGCGAAAAACGGCCCATACATATTGCCGCCTTTGGGCGAAATTATTGTCGGTTATCTGGGAAAAATTTTCTTTTTGGACATAAGAAATACTATTTTACTGTCTCGTTTTATTTTCCCATTTTTGGATTTTTTGCTGATTTATAGTTTTGTTTATCTGCTGTCCAAAAAGAAACTTACCGCGCTTGTGGCTTCAACCGGCGTTATACTGGGCAGCATACTTTTAAATCAGCGAGCCATATTTCAGCTGATTAAAGGGGTGAGTCCGCGTCTAGATTTTTTAATTTTCAGCCGTCCCATTATTCCCTCAATACATATCTTTTTATTTTTCGGCTTTTTAACATTCTGCTGGTTATTTTTGGAAAGAAAAACTCTCAGATGGGGGCTCTTGGCCGTTTTGTTTTTGGGCTCGTCTTTTTATCTTTACTTTTATACCTGGAGCTTTCTTTATGTTTTCTGCGGGATGCTCTGTCTGTTTTTTCTTATTCAAAAGAAGTGGAACGATATTAAAAGAATGATGAGCGTGATGCTGGGCGGAATAGTTTTGGCCATTCCTTATTTTTTCAATCTTTATTCGGTCTCGCGGAATTCATCATACGCGGAAATGAGCCAGCGGTTCGGTTTTGTGGCCAGCCGAGATACGGTTTTGGGATTGCTGATAACGCCATTGCTTATAATTTTTCTGGTCTTTTTCCAAAAACAATGGAAAGAAAGGTTTGTTTTCTCTTTGGCTTTGCTGTTCACGCCTTTTATTGTTCTTAATCAGCAAATAATCACCGGCCGAGTGCTCATTAACGCCCATTACCACTGGTATTGCCATACGCCTTTGGCCGTTATTTTTTTGACGATTATATTATTTGAACTTTTAGCTAAAACTCGGAAGAGGTCTCTGGAAAAAATAGCCGCTTTTTTGATGATTTGCGCCTCTGTTTATGTTGGCGTATTCATCCAGCGCGCGTCTTACGATGTCCGTGAAAAAGACGCGGTGGACAGCCAGCGATACGGCCCTGTCTTTGAGTGGCTGAACAAAAACGCCGGGAAAGATCAGGTTGTTTTCGCCAATGACAACTTTTCGCCTATGGCCGCGGTTTATACGCCTCTGAATGTTTTTTATTGCTCGCCGGCTATTTATTACCTCGGCACAACGGGAGAACGGTTGCAAGACAGCTTATTCTCCTCATACAGATTAAACGGATTAAAAGCGGAAGAAACTCAGCAGGTTTTTTCCGACCAGCGCGTTAGAATTTCGGGAGCGCTATACGCGATGTATTACCGGGAAACAACTGGCGGCTACGAGGGTATGCCCGAAGCGGTTTTAGAGAAGCTTGTTCAAGAGTATCAAGGCGCGCTTTCAATTCCCCCGGAAAAGTATTATAAGGACTTGTGGGAAAAATATAATGTTGATTATGCGGTTTGGGACAAGCAAAACGAGCCGCAATGGCAGCTCAATAACTTTTCTTTTTTAGAGGAAGCCTATCAAAACAAAGGCCTTATTATCTATCGCTTCAATCCAAATGCTCAGCCAAAACTTGCTCAATAATTTAATCTGCCCCAAATGCGGCGGCCAGTTAAGCCGCGAAACCGACTCCTTTGCTTGTTGCGAGTGCGGCCAGCTGTACGAGATTAAAAACAACATTCCTTTTTTATTGGAATCTGCCGGGCAGGGTTTTGACCGAGAGAGCGCGGACGTTTTGATTAATCGGCTCAAAGTGTTTTTCAAAAAAAGCCCGTTTTTATTTAAGATTTTGTCTTTTGTTTTTGGCGTCAGTTTTGTGGGCAAGACCGCCAGGCAGGCGATTAAAAACATAGGCGAGGGTAAAATAATCATCAATCTTGGTTCGGGTATTAATGTCGTTCGGCCGGACGCGATAAACATTGATTTTTATCCTTTTCGCAATGTGAACATTGTGGCGCACGCGTCCCATCTGCCTATAAAAGACAATTCAGTTGACGCGATTGTTTGTGAGTCGCTTTTAGAGCATGTTAAAGAGCCGGCCAAAGTCGTGGCGGAAATAAAAAGAGTGTTAAAGCCCGGCGGCTTGACTTATATTACCGCGCCTTTTATCGCCGGTTTTCATTCCTCGCCTCAGGATTATTACCGCTGGACAAAACAGGGCTTGCGGGAAATAATGGCCGGCTTTGAAGAAAAAGAAAGCGGCGTGATGTATGGCCCAACTTCGGCTCTTTCATCGGTTTTGTGCGAATGGCTGTCTCTTGTTTTGTCTTTTGGCTCGTTGAAACTGCATCAATTTTGGCTGGTGCTTTTTACCATTATTACCTCTCCCTTGAAACTCCTTGATTATCTTTTTTATCGGTTTCCATCAGCGCAAAACATCGCCTACGGCTTTTATTATATCGGCGTTAAGCCAGAATAGCCGCGAAAAGTGGACAAAACGGATTTTTTATGTATAATAAGTGCAGTATAAATTACTGCCTTTTTTATGTCAGCTTTAGACAGCAAAACAATATTACTCACAGGCGGAACCGGCTCTTTTGGCAAGAAGTTTGTTGAAATTGCCTTAAAAGAGCATAACCCCAAGGTTATCCGTATTTTTTCCCGAGACGAATTCAAGCAGTTTGAAATGGCTCAGGAATTTAACGATGAAAGGCTCCGTTTTTTGGTTGGCGATGTCAAAGACAAAGACAGAGCGCAAAGAGCAATGGACGGCGTTGATATTGTTATTCACGCGGCCGCTTTGAAACAGGTGCCCTCCTGCGAATACAATCCTTTTGAAGCGGTAAAAACCAATATCTTGGGCAGTCAGAACATTGTTGACGCGAGCATAGACAAAGGCGTGGAAAAAGTTATCTGCTTGAGCACGGACAAAGCGGTCAACCCGGTGAGCTTATACGGCGCCACCAAGCTTTGCGCCGAAAAGCTTTTTGTTCAGGGCAACGCCTATAGCGGGGGCAGGAAAACAAAAATCGGCGTGGTGAGGTACGGCAATGTGGTTGGCAGCCGGGGGAGCGTCATTCCGGTTTTCAAAGAACAAAAAGAAAAAGGCGTTTTAACCGTCACCGATAATCGAATGACCAGGTTTTGGATTACTCAGGAGCAGGCCGCGCGTTTTGTTATCTTAATGTTAGACACTATGCGGGGAGGCGAGATATTTGTGCCAAAAATGCCCAGTATGAAATTAGTTAATTTGGCTTTGGCTATCGCGCCCGAAGCCCAGATAAAAATCATTGGCATTCGGCCCGGAGAAAAGATTGGCGAAGCATTGCTTACTTTAGAGGAATCTCGGCACTCCAAAGAGTTTGATACACATTTTGTTATTGAGCCGGAGTTTCCCTTTTGGGAAAAGCTGGACATTGGCGGCCAGCCGCTACCGGAAGGTTTTAGCTATTCAAGCGACAACAATGTTTGGGAATTAAACAAAGATGACCTGCAAAAAATGCTGGATACTTTGTAAATATGAAAAAATTTCTGCCCTATGGCCATCAGTGCGTTGAAAAAGACGATATTAAGGCCGTAGTTGAAGTTCTAAAAGGCGACTGGCTCACCCAGGGCCCGAAAGTGGCCGAGTTTGAAAAAAAAGTCGCTCAATATTGCGGGGTCGAATACGCGGTCGCGGTTTCTTCGGGCACGGCCGCTTTGAGCGCCGCTTATTTAGCCGCCGCGCTGAGCGCGGGGGATGAAGTTATTACCACGCCCTTAACATTCGCGGCCACCAGCAATGCTCTTGTTCATTGCGGGGGCGCGCCGGTGTTTGTTGATGTTGAAGAAGAAACGCTTAACATCAATCCTGAGCTTATTGAGAAGGCAATAACCAAAAAAACCAAAGCCATTGCCGTTGTTGATTTCGCCGGCCATCCCTGCGATTTGGATAAAATTAAAGCCATTGCCAAAAAACATAAACTTTTAATTATTGAAGACGCGGCCCATTCGTTGGGAGCTATGTATAAAGACAGAATGGTTGGCAGTATGGCCGACTTAACCACTCTCAGCTTCCATCCGGTAAAACTAATTACCACCGGCGAGGGCGGAATGGTTTTAACCAGCCGAAAAGATTTCTACGAAAAAATGTTAGTTATGCGCCATCACGGCATTGTCAAAAAACCAGCCAAAGGATTATGGTATTATGAAATTGAAACTCCCGGTCATAATTTTCGGCTCACGGATATCCAGTGCGCTTTGGGCATCAGCCAGCTAAAAAAGATTTACCGGTTTTTAACAAGAAGAAGGCAAATCGCTAAAAAATATCAAACGGCTTTTAGCGGGCTCAATGAAATTATTTTGCCAACCGAGAAGCCGTATGCTAAATCGGCTTGGCATATTTTCCCGATTCAGTTCAATCTGGAAAAATTAAAAATTCGCAGAAAGGAAATTTTTGAAAAATTAAGAGAGCAAGGGCTGGGCGTCCAGGTTCATTATGTTCCCTTGCATCTCCAGCCGTTTTACCAGAAAAAGTTCGGTTATAAAAAAGGCGATTTCCCTGTTGCGGAAACTTATTATGAGCGGGCAATTACTCTGCCGCTTTTCCCGCAAATGACTGCGCTCGACATTCAATTCGTCATTAAAGCCGTTAAAGCCGTTTATGCGGAAATTATCAATCCAAATTCTCGTCGCAAATAAAAGCTGGTTTTTGCCTTACGCTCAAAAACTCAAAGCGGCGCTGGAGGGCGAAAATCACGGAACCGAGTTAATAACCGCGGAGAACCGCGTTAAAAAAGGCGATATTTTATTTATTTTGAGCTGGGAGAACATTATCAAAAAAGAGATTTTGGCCAGGCACGAGCATAATATCGTTATTCACGCCAGCGCCCTGCCCAAAGGCCGGGGCTGGTCGCCTTTGACCTGGCAGATATTGGAAGGCAAGAATAAAATTCCTGTTTCATTATTTGAAGCGGGGGATAAAGCCGACAGCGGCCCGATATATTTGCAAGAAACATTCACATTGGCCGGCTATGAGTTGCTTGATGAAATGAGAGAAAAGCTGGGGCAGAAAATTATCGCGCTTGCTTTGAAATTCGTTAAAAATTGCCGGACAATAAAACCGAAAGCGCAAAAAGGCAAGCCGACATTTTATCCAAAACGAGGGCCGGAACACAGCGAGGTTGGCGTTAAAACGCCGCTGGCTAAAATTTTCAATCAGTTCCGCGCGGCGGACAACGAAAGATACCCGGTTTTTTTCAAGCATAAAGGCCATAAATATATTTTAAAGATTTATAAGGCAGAATGACGCAAGAAATCGCTCATCTTAATATTGACGGCCGTTTGGTTGGTCTTGGCCAGCCCGTTTTTATTGTGGCTGAGCTTTCGGGCAATCATAATCAGTCGCTGGAAAGGGCCAAGGAATTGATTAAGGCGGCGGCTGATTGCGGAGTTGACGCGGTCAAGCTTCAGACATATACGCCCGACACAATGACTATCGATTCGGCAGAAGAATCTTTTAAGGTCAAAGGCAGTTCTGTTTGGGCAGGCAAAACCCTTTATCAGCTGTACGAAACCGCCCATACGCCCTGGGAATGGTTTGACGATTTGAGAAAAGTTGCCGATGGCTGCGGCATTATTCTTTTTTCCGCGCCGTTTGATATCACCGCGGTTGATTTGTTGGAAAGCAAGCGCGCGCCAGTTTATAAAATCGCTTCTTTTGAGGCGGTTGACATTGAGCTCTTAAAAAGGGTGGCTAAGACCGGCAAGCCCGTGATTATATCGCGCGGTATGGCTTCTTTGGCAGAGATTGAGCTGGCCGTTTCTACTTTGCGGGAAAACGGCGCGGGAGCCATCGCGGTTTTACAATGCGTTATTTCTTATCCGGCCAAGCCGGAAGAAACAAATTTGGCCACAATGGCGGACATTAGAGAAAGATTCAAAGTGGTTGTTGGCCTGTCCGACCATTCTTTAACTGTTTCTATTCCAACGGCCGCGGCGGCTCTTGGAGCTTCTATTATTGAAAAACATTTCACTTTAAGCCGGGCCGATGGCGGGCCGGATTGCGCGTTCTCTCTGGAACCGGCCGGGCTCAAAGAAATGGTCAAATTAGTCAGAGAGGCGGAGAAAGCCGTTGGCAATGTTCAATACGGCGTTTATGATTCGGAAGCGGAAAATATGATTTTCAGGAGATCTTTATTTGTTGTTCAAGATATAAAAGCCGGCGATGTTTTCACGAGAGAAAATGTCAGAAGCATCAGGCCTGGCAACGGCCTTTTGCCAAAGTTTTTGCCGGAGATTCTCGGCAAAAAAGCGAAGAGCGATATAAAAAAAGGAACGCCGCTAAAACAAGAATTAATACAATGATAAGCCAAGAATTAAAAAAAATCGACCCGGCGCTTTTTGAACTGATTGAGCTGGAAGTCAAAAGACAGCGAGAAACCATTGACTTGATTCCTTCGGAATGCTTGGCGCCTCTGACCGTGCTTGAGGTCTTAGGTTCGCCATTGACCAACAAATACTCCGAAGGCCAGGCCGGCAAAAGATATTATCCGGGCAACGCGATTTACGACCAGATAGAAGAACTGGCCAAACAAAGAGCCAAAGAAGTTTTCGGGTTAGACGATAACTGGGAAGCGAATGTTCAGGCCTTGTCCGGCGGCCCGGCCAACTTGGCCATTTATTTCGGCCTGCTTGAGCCCGGGGATATTTTAATGGGTATGGAACTAGCCTCGGGCGGCCATTTGAGCCACGGCCACAAGGTCAATGTTTCGGGCAAAATTTTCCGGCCGGTTCAATATGGTTTGGGAGAAGACGGCCGATTGGATTTTAATGCAATAGAAAAACTGGCTCAAGACAGCAAGCCAAAAATTATTGTTTCTGGCTTTACCGCTTATCCTTTAATTATTGATTTTGAAAAGTTCGGCGCCATTGCCAAAAAAGTCGGGTCCTGGCATATGGCGGATATTTCTCATATTGCCGGCTTGGTGGCCGCGGGAGTCCATCCATCGCCCTTTCCTTTCGCGGATATTGTGATGGCTACGACCCATAAAACTTTGAACGGCCCTCGGGGAGCGATTATTTTCAGCCGCAAAGAATTATCCGATAAAATTAACCGCGGCGTTTTTCCGAGTTTACAGGGCGGGCCGCACAATAACAACATCGCGGCTATTGCTTTGTGTTTGGAGATTGCCAAGACGCCCCAATTCAAAGAAATACAAAAGCAAATTATAAAAAATGCTGCGGTTTTGGCTGAAAGTTTGCGGGGGTTTGGCTTTCAGTTATCGGCTGGCGGCACGGAAAACCATTTGCTTTTGGCTGATTTGAGCAATAAGAATATCAGCGGCATGGAAGCGCAAAATGTTTTGGAGATGGCCGGCATTTTAGCCAATCGCAACGCGGTGCCGGGAGATATAAGTCCGTTTAATCCTTCGGGTTTGCGAATGGGTACGCCATCGGTGAGCTTCCGGGGAATGAAGGAAGGGGAGATGGGTTTGATTGCCAATTGGATTGACCGGGTAGTCAGTCAAAAAGAAGCGCCGGAGGCAATATGTCAAGAAGTTAAGGCGCTGTGTCAAAAGTTTCCTTTGCCGTATTTGGGCTCGGAAAGCTAATTTTGAGGAGCCGCTCGTTTGCCCAGCGAGCAAACTCGCTAGTCCTCGCCGCCCTCCCCCGCCTACGGGCGGGGACCATGCCCGGGCGGCTGCGGATGCTCCTCAAAATTACTTTCCTCGCCCAAATACACATTCTTAACTTATTAAGATTATGATTATTGACGGGAAAAAATTAGCGGCCGGACTCTTGAGCGATTTGGCAAAAGAGTTCGCTTTCAAAAAAGGGTTGACGGTCGCGGCGATAGTCGCGGGAGATAATCCGGCCGCCCTGTCTTTTATCAAGCAGAAAGAAAAGATAGCCTGGTTATTGGGTATTGAATTGATGATTTTGAATTTGTCCGAGACAGCCGATGAGAGTGATTTCATCAGCGAAATTAAAAAATTGAATATTGATGATAATATTAGCGGCATTATTGTCCAATTGCCTTTGCCCGGCCATATTCCCGCGGATAAGATATTATCTTTTATCGCGCCAAACAAAGATATTGACGCTCTCGGCCCCAGCCCATTGGTTTTGGCGCCGGCAGTTAAAGTTTGCCAGTTCATTTTTGAAAAATATAATATTGATTTAGTTGATAAAAAGATAGTGGTCGCAGGGCAGGGGCGGTTGGTGGGCAAACCTGTCGCGGATTGGCTGGCCTCTCAAAACATCAGAGCATTTGTTATAAATAGAGACACTTTAGAGGACGAGAAAGAAAGTTTAATCAGGGAAGCGGATGTTCTGATTTCCGGGGTTGGCCAGGCCGGACTGATTCAAGCGAACTGGATAAAGGGCGGCGCGGCGGTGATTGATTTTGGCTGCGATTTCAAAGACGGCAAAATTGCGGGCGATATTGCCCCCCAGGCAGGGGAGCGTGCCGGGCTTTTCACGCCCACGCCCGGGGGTACTGGCCCAATATTGAGTTGCTTTATTTTTGATAATTTGCTTTGCTTAACTATATGAAATACTGCAAAAAATGCGTTCAGCCGGACACCCGGCCCGGAATAAAATTTGACAAAGAAGGGGTTTGTCCCGCTTGCCGTTTTGCCGAGGCTTCCAAAAATATTGACTGGCAGGAACGCCAGAAAGAATTAGAAGAAATCGCTGAATTCGGCAGAAAGCGCAATGTTTCAGGATACGACTGTATTGTGGGAGTTAGCGGGGGGAAAGACAGCACTCGCCAGTCAATGTTCGTGCGAGATGAACTTGGATTGAAGCCGCTTCTTGTTTCCTGCACTTACCCCCCGGAACAGCAAACCGAGAGAGGGGCCTACAACCTTGCTAACCTGATTTCTTTGGGGTTTGACTGTGTTTCAGTAAGCCCCGACCCGCAGGTATGGAAAAAATTAATGAGGCAAAGTTTTTTGAAATACGGAAATTGGGCTAAATCCACCGAGATGGCGCTTTACGCGAGCGCCCCGAAAGTCGCTATCGCCTACCATATCCCCCTTATTTTTTTGGGAGAAAATCCGGCTATTGCTCTGGGTGATTTAGATGTTGGCTCCACAACCGGAGACGCCAATAAAATGAAATACTGCCACACATTAGAAGGAGGAAATCCTGACAAATTGTTGACAGAAGATATAAAAGAACAGGATATCTACTGGTACAGGTATCCGTCTGACGAGGAAATGGACATAGTAAATATGAAAATTGTTTTTTTGGGTTATTTTATTAAAGATTTTACCAGATTTAAAAACGCGGAGTTTTCTATCGCTCATGGTTTGATGGTTCGCAGCGATCCTCCCGAAGATATAGGCGATGCCTATGGGTTTGAGGCGCTGGACGATGATTTTGTGGTTGTGAATCAGATGTTGAAATATTTGAAATTTGGATTTGGCAAAACAACAGACCAGGCCAGCGAGGCAATAAGATTGGGAATGATAACAAGGGAAGAGGCGATAGAACTTGTTAAAAAATACGATGGCAAATGCGCCCCCCGCTACATAAAGCGTTTCTGCCAGTATTTCAACATGGACAACGAAGAATTTTGGAGAGTCGCGGAGTCGTTCCGCAATAAAGAGCTCTGGGAAGACAATAAAAGCGGAGAGAAAAGATTGAAAGCGGTCCTTGAATAATATGAATGACCATAAAATTCTCATCATTGATTATCGGGTGGGCAATCACCAATCTGTGCTTAATGCCCTTAAATGTCTGGGGTATAATTTTTTGTCTTCGGCTAGAAAAGAGGATATTGAGAAAGCCGATGTGTATATTCTTCCCGGAGTCGGGGCTTTTGCGGAGGCGATGAAAAACCTTGAGCAATTGGATGTTGTCAAAACATTAACGGAGCAGGTGCTGGAAAAAAAGAAACCGATTTTGGGAATATGTCTGGGGATGCAGGTGCTATCAGAAAGGTCTTATGAATACGGCCTGCGTAAGGGTTTAGGATGGATAAAGGGCGAGGTCATCAGGATAGATACAAATAATAAAAATTTTAAGGTTCCTCATGTCGGCTGGAATGATATTAAAATAGTAAAAAAAGATCCTTTGTTCACGAAATTGGATGGCGCGCCCAATTTTTATTTTGACCACAGTTATCATTTCGTGTGCGATGATTCCTTCGTTTCGTCAAAGTGCTATCACGGCATAGATATGGTTGCTTCTTTGCAAAAAGACAATATTTTTGGAGTTCAGTTTCATCCCGAAAAAAGCCAGAATAACGGCTTGAAGTTTTTTAGAAGTTTTTTTAATTATATAGAGAACAATAAACCGGTAAAATGTTAAAAAAAAGATTAGTCGCTTGTATTGTTGTTCGGGGCGGGATCGCAGTCCAGAGCATCGGCTTTAAAAAATATCTTCCAATCGGAAGCGCGGTTATAGCCGCCGAATTTCTGAATAAGTGGGGTATAGATGAAATTATTTTGGTTGATATTGACAATATAGCCCGGAAAAAGGGCGTAGATTTTTCTATGATAACCGAAATTTCAAAAAAGATTTTCGTTCCCTTGACCGTCGCCGGAGGGATTAGAAATTTAGAAGATATTAGAAAGATCGTTCGCTGCGGAGCAGACAAGATTTCAATTAATAAATTGGCCTTGACTAATCCTAAAATTATCAAAGAGGCGTCAGAGATATTCGGAAGCCAATGCATAGCGGTGTCCATCGACGCAAAACTTAACAAAAACGGCGTTTATAAAGTATTTTCAGACTCCGGCGCGACCGAAACAGACTTTGGGGCGGCCCAATGGGCAAAACAAGCTGAAAGTCTTGGCGCCGGGGAGATATTCTTAAATTCTATTGATAGAGACGGCTCTAAAAAAGGATACGATTTGGATTTAGTTAGAACAATATCCAGCGCCGTCAATATCCCAGTTATTGCCGCGGGCGGCGCCGGACATCCGCGCCACTTTTTAGAAGGAATTTTGGACGGCAACGCGTCGGCGGTTGCCGCCGGTAATTTTTTTCATTTTACGGAACACAGCCCCATAATCGTGAAATCGTATTTAAGGAGACACAATATAGATATCCGGCTTGAAACATACGCCGATTATGACGATATTGATTTTGATGAAGAGAGCGGAAGAATAACTAAAAAACCAGATAGCTTTCTTGAAAAACTTAGGTTTGAATATATGTCGGAAGAAATCATATGAAATACTGCGCAAGATGTTTATATCCCGAAAATCATCCCTTGGGTATTACCTTTGACGAAAAAGGAGTTTGTTCTGGTTGCCGGATTCACGAGGAAAAGGATATTATTAATTGGAAGAAGAGAGCGTCAATGTTGGAAAAGATATTAGCCGGTTTTAGAAATAAATCGGGCAGGAATTACGATTGCGTTGTTCCGGTGAGCGGCTCAAGAGATTCATATTTTATAGTCCACACCATAAAAAATGTCTATAAAATGCGCCCCCTGCTTGTTACTTACAACAAACACTACAATACCAGGATTGGAATCCGCAACCTGGCCTATCTTAAAACCATTTTTGGGTGTGATTTGTTGACACTCACCGTTTCGCCAGCCACAGTCAAAAAAATTACCCGAGCGACTCTGGAAAAGATGGGAAGTATATACTGGCATTGTTTATCCGGCCAAACTGTTTTTCCCGTACAAATAGCCGTTCGTTTTAAGATACCTCTTATTGTCTGGGGCGCTCACCAGGGATGCGACCAGGTGGGAATGTTTTCCCATTTCGACGAGGTTGAGATGACCAGGAAGTATCGCAAAGACCACGACCTTATGGGGTATGAGGCAGAAGATCTTGTTGATGAGAAAGAAGGTATAACCGAAGAAGATGTGAGGCCATATAAATATCCCCACGACAAAGAGATAGAAAAAGTGGGCGTTAGGGGCATATATTTAAGTAATTACATAAGGTGGGATTCAAAAAAACAGCACGAAGAAATGATTAAGCTTTATGGTTATGAAACAGCGCTTCAACATCGGACATTTGACACCTATAATGATGTGGACTGTTTTCATTATTCCGACCTTCACGATTACATAAAATTTTTGAAATGGGGCTATGGCAAGGTTACTGACCACGCTGTAAGGGAAATTCGTCTCAAAAGATTAACGCGCGAGGAGGGGATTGCTTTGGTAAGGCAATATCAAAATAATCCCCCGACCGGCAAAGGCCTTAAGCTTTTTTTGGAGTGGCTGGGTATGGACGAAAACCAGTTTTGGGCCTATATTGACGCCAAAAGGAACCAGCTGATTTGGCAAAAAGACAAGAACAATCAATGGGCGTTACTTGATTCTGTAGAGAATTATTCGTCTGTTTTCGGGATTGAAGAGGCGCGTTTGGAAAAGAAAGAGGAATGTAATTTCATTATCACAAAATCAAGAGACCCGCAGACAAAAGAAGATGATTATGTTTTAATAGGTAGGGGGTGGGTTGATCAAGATGTCTAAAATATAAAAATATGAAATATGGCTTAAAAATTTGGAGTATTAATAAAAACCTATTTAAGGAGGCGGTTAATTTGGTTAAAAATGGCGCAGCGGACTTTATTGAGCTGTATACTGTACCAGGCAGTTTAGACGAAAAGGATTTAGAAATTTTCAAAACCGTTCCCGTTACCTTGCACGCCCCTCATGAAACCCACGATTTTAATATATTTTCTTTTGACCAGTCCCAAATAGATTTTTTTAATAAGCAGGTTGCCAAAATAGCCGATTTCTTAAATAGTCCCTATATTATTTTGCACGCGGGAGTAGACCGGACAGGGGAGGGGTTTAACAAAAATTTGTTCAAGGAAAATACGGCCAAAATATACGACAAAAGAATCTTGATAGAAAACTTGACCAAGTCAGCTATCGGCGGGGGCGTTTGTTTCGGCCATTCGCAAGAACAGTTGCGATTTATTAAAAATGACTGCGGCTTTGACTTGTGTTTTGACCTGGTGCACGCGGCCAAAGGAGCTGTGGAACAAAAAATTGACTATAAAGATTTTATTGGGGAAGCGCTCGCTGCTTTCGCGCCGTTTTATTTTCATATCTGCGGCACGGAGCTTGTGGGGCGGTCTGAAGACGAGCATCTTAATCTTTTTGAAGGAAATTTTGATATGAAATGGGCCAAAGAAAAATTAGCGGAATTGGCCACAGAAAAAGACATTTGGCTGGTTTTTGAAGTGCCCAAAATAGGCAACAATCTTGAAAACGATATTAAAAACATTGAGTTTTTCAAAAACCTATGAAAAAACCGCTGCCAGTTTATAATTCCATCACCAAGCAGGATTTAATCAACGCTATTAAAGCGGTGAGCGGAAGGCCATTGTCCGGTTTTGTCGGCCGGGCCGGCCAGCATTTTTTGGGCGGCGAACTGGTTAGAGAATTGGAAAATCGGTTTTGCCGTTATTTCAAAGTAAAATACGCGGTCAGTTTTAATTCGGCCACGGCCGCCTTGCAGGCCGCCGTCGGCGCTTTGGGCATTGGGCCCGGGGACGAGGTGATTACTTCGCCAACAACAATGTGCGCCACGCCATCTTCTGTTCTTGCCAATAGCGCTTTGCCGGTTTTTGTTGATATTGAAAGCGATACTTTCAATATCAACCCTGAGCTTGTCGAAGGGCTGATAACTCCCAAAACAAAGGCCATTATGGTTGTTAATTTATTCGGCGGCTCGGCCAAATACGACGCCATTTTAAAAATCGTCCGAAAACATAAACTTAAAATTATTGAAGACAACGCCCAGTCCCCAGCCGCCACCTATAAAGGAAAATATTGCGGCGCAATCGGCGATATCGGCGTTTTCAGTTTGAATCAGAACAAGGTCATTCATTGCGGCGAGGGAGGGGTATTGGTTACCGACAACAAAAAATACGCTCTGCGGGCGCAACTAATCAGAAATCACGGCGAAGCGGTGAATGATGATTTGTTTTCAACGGAAAAGATATACGAGCCGGTTTTAGGCAACAATTTCCGTTTAACCGAAATACAGGCGGCCATTGCCATTGAACAGTTCAAAAAATTGGACAAGCTAAACAAAGCAAGGATAGAGCTGGCTGATTATTTGACCAAGAGATTAAAGCAGTTTAGCTTTCTCGTTCCGCCAAACATATTACCCAAAAGCAAGCATGTCTTTTTCGTTTATCCCATCAGGTTTTTGGAAAAAAATATCGGCATCAGCCGCCAAGTGTTCGCTAAGGCCTTGAGGGCCGAGGGCTTCGGCATAGGGGAGGGCTATCAAAAACCGCTTTATCTTCTGCCAATGTATCAGAGAAAAGAAATTTTCCCTAACTCCCATTTCCCCTTTATTTCCAAAGAATATCCGCATAATATAAGTTATAAAAAAGGCATCTGTCCGACTGCCGAGCGGCTTTTTGAAAAAGAATTATTGACAACCACTATCTGCCAGCCGCCGCAAACGAAAAAAGAAATAGATTTATTTGTTTCAGCCATCAGTAAGATTGAAAAGAATGTTGGCGATTTAAGGAGGGCGAGCGCAAGAAACTAAAACCCGAAGATTAACATTTTTTCAGCCAATACAAAATGTAAGCGATCGCTTACATTTTGTAGTGGCCGGTATTTGATATTTTTATGCCAAACGACATTAAAAAAGCTTCAAGCAATTTAAGGGTTATTGCCTCTGTT
>CAYHTF010000005.1:0-21240 GCA_964359535.1 uncultured Candidatus Saccharibacteria bacterium
ATTTTATTTCTATTTTTGGGGCTTTACCTTTTCCAAGAAAGGGGTTGGTTTGAGTAGATTTTAAAATAAAGTAAAACTTTAAAAAATTCACACCAGTTCCTTTCGGAGACTGGTGTGTTTTCTTTTAGGCGGGTGGTTCGCACTTTTAAATATTAAAATTGAACGCAAACGGAAAGGAAGGAAAAGATATGCCAAATATGATTGTGGTATATATAGTGTCAAGAAATAGCGAGATAGGTTCTACGCCCGTAAAGATAGGGCAGATATTGGAACATAATGGAGAAATTTTCGCGAAGATTATAGGTAAAGGAGTTTCTTTTTCTGCCACAAAAGGAGCAATCAAGAGGGCTGAATATAATGGCACTTTGGAAGTTCTTTCGTGGCGAGAGAGATAAAAAATTATAGGAGGCGGGAATATGTATGTAATTTTAGCGGACGAAATGTCCGCGCAGCAATTGCTTGACAGGGGCATTAAAGACATCACTTTATTAGATGTGACGGATCCGGCATTTCACGACTTGCTCAAAAAAGCCGTGGATAGTGGCGAAGAATACGCGATGGTCGTGCCAGCGAGAGTGGCTATATTTTTTAGTTGTAATGACAATAAGGCAGTGTCGGTGGCGCGTACCACCACAAATGGCTTTGGCGGAATAGATGCATTGTTTGGCACGATATTAAGGAGGTTATAATGATAGTGAAAATATGGGTGGTCGGAGCCACCCTTGCCAATATTGAAGCTATGATGCGTGAAGCTGAGGTGCGGTCCCTCGGCAGGCCCAAAGTGTTGAATGTGGTGAATGGCCGGGACAGAGCTTTGTTTTGGGAGTATACCGAGCTTCCCAAAAGTAATTTTCTCTGTTTTGCGAATATAGTAAGGGGATTGGGCGTCGCAGGGGGCGAAAAGTCGGTAGAATTTCTTGAGTAATTTTCCCCCCTTGACAGGAGCACCGTGGTTTTGATACACTGAAATATATGGCGAAACTTATCCAGTCCATCGTTTGCGTTAGAAAGCAAACTCCGGGTTATCCGGGGCTGGATTTAGTTGGCGCCTAATCGAAATTTTTTCAAGAGGCGAAACGATACAATCCAGCCCCTGAGCTGGATTTTTTAGTTCATTGCACAACGAGAGGAGGTGAATCGTTGTGTGCAAAGAAACCGAAATTTTATCGAAAAAGTTCCGGGTGGGAACCGTTATTTATGGTTCACAAGATGTCTACGAAGTGGACGAACAGGGAGATATGGTCCATGTTCGCCCTACGGTTACAGACGGTCACGGATGTGTGTTCCCAAGGGGTTATTGCCCCATGATGCCGTCGCTGATAGCAACAACAGACAGCCGCCCCACTACGCGGCCAACAGCGACAAAGTAGTGGAAAGGGAAACAAAGATTTTGAGCTGAGGTTTATACCGAAGTTCTCAACCTTTGTTTCCCATTTTTTGTTTGTTAAGATGAATAGGTCGTCAACCTTATTTTAGAAATTAGAAATTAGAAATTTCGCATAATATGTTGTTTGACACTCATAGCCATCTTAATTTCAGGGCCTTTGACGATGACCGGGACGAGGTGGCCAAAAAATGCCTGGACAATAATGTCTGGCTGATTAATGTTGGTTCAAATTACGCCACTTCAAAAATGGCCTTGGAAATGGCGGAAAAATACGAAAAAGGCGTTTATGCCGCCATCGGCCTGCACCCGATAAATATAATGAAAAATGAAAAGCGAAAAATGGAAAACGACAATGTAAAATGTAAAAAGGACGAAGATGATTTAGAGGAAATTTTTAACTATGAGAGGTACAAAAATCTGGCGAAGTCAGGCAAGGTGGTGGCTATAGGCGAGATTGGGCTGGACGCGAATGGCAATGCGGAAGGGCAAAAGCAAAAAGAGGTGTTTTTGGCGCAAATGCGGTTGGCAAAAGAGCTTGGATTGCCGGTTATTTTACACTGCCGAAAAGCCCACGAAGAACTGAGCGATATTCTTGCTAAAACAATGAAACAATGGAGCCATGAAACAATGAGAGGCGTAGTTCACTGTTTTACGGGTAGCTGGAAACAAGCTCAGCAGTATTTAGAGATGGGGCTTTATCTTGGCTTTAACGGCATTATTTTCAAGCTTGATTTGGACGAAGTTATAGCCAAAACTCCTCTGGAGCGGATTTTGGTGGAAACTGATTGCCCGTTTCTGACTCCGCCCGCCCTTCGACAAGCTCAAGGTAAAGGCGACGAAAGGAACGAGCCGATGAATGTCAAATATGTTATTCAAAAAATCGCGGAAATAAAAAAGACAACTTTTGAACAAGTCGCCCAAATCACCACTCAAAACGCCAAAATTTTATTTCCAAATCTATTGATTTCGTAAATCAATAGATTGATAGTTATCCACAGGATAGAAGTTGTGAGAAGTTAATCGGATAGTAAGCTGTGGATAAGTAATGTTAAAAGAGGGTGTTTTGACTGTCTCCGCTGGGCGTGGCTTGCGCCCCGCTGGGCGGGACCTGCAGGAAAATGTTGATTTTGCCGTAGACGCCATCGTAGCCCGGGTCAATAGAAACATTGCCTTGTCGGACTTTTATAATTCCTTCAACAACGCGGGGTAAAGCGGACAAAAGCAAATCCTGCTCTGGCGTTTCCAAAAGAATTTCAAGCTCGCTGCCTGCCTTGGCGATTATTCTTTCATATTCCTCGCCGACCCGTTTTGAGGCAGGACCAACGCCAAACGCCTCGCCGATGATTTCTCTTAAGGGTATCAAATTGCGAAAAGGAATGGCGCTGGCTGGCCTTTCGTTCTCTTGTCTATCGGCCAAATCATCAACGCGGTGCAAAACGCCCAAAGTTAAAGGCCGGCCGCAATTCGGGCAGATATTATTGTATTTTTTGGCCTGCTCGGGCGAGCATCGAATTTTACAGGCCCTATGGCCGTCAAAGTGATATTTGCCTTCTTCCGGGAAAAACTCAATTGTAAAAAGAAATTTGCTGGGGTCTTTATCTTTAATGGCTTGGCTGATAGCGGGGTAGCTGATTTCCGTGTCAAAAACATTGGCTTCACGGCCGATTTTTTGCGGACTGTGAGCGTCGGAATTGCTGATTAAAGCGATTTTATCCAACTCGGACCATCGCCAATTCATTGCCGGGTCCGAAGACAAACCGGTTTCACCCGCGTAAATATATTTGGTGTATTCTTCAAAACATTCTTCCAAAGAATCAAAGCCGGATTTGGAGCCGAACACGGAAAACCAAGGCGTCCAAATGTGTCCGGGAACGGCTAAACATTCCGGGGAAGCGTCCAAGACAATTTTTGTTAATTCTTTGGCGTCCAAGCCGAGAATTGGCCGGCCGTCCGCTTTTAGGTTGCCAATCAAGGCCAGGCGAGTGTTGATTTTTTCCACCGCGGAAAAAGATGGAGCCAGAATAAGCATATGGACTTTTCTGACGCGGCCATTTTTGCTGTAAATACAGCTTATTTCCGCGGTGAGAATGAAAAACCCGTCTGCCCCCGCCTCATCCCCGCCTGCCGGCGAGGCAGGGGCGGGCAAGTCGTTTTTAAGTTTAAAAAGCCCGTTGTCAAGGGGCTCAAGTTTTTCTTTGAGTTCTTTGAGCCAAGCTGGATGCGTGAAATCGCCAGTGCCCAAAACTTGTACGCCTTTGATTTTGGCCCACTTATTTAACATTTCGAGTGTCATATCCTTGCTGGTGGCTCGGGAATATTTGGAATGAATGTGAAAATCCGCGATAAATTTCATACTTTAAGCATAGCTTAGCGATTTACGAAAGCAATAGATTTGTTAGAATGAGGGCAATGCCGGAAAAACACAAAGTAGCCATTATCGGCGCGGGCCCCATTGGCCTTTATTTGGCCTGGAAGCTGTCCGAGGCCGGCCATCAGATAACGGTTTTTGAAAAAAAACCAGACATTGAGGACTTGGGCTTAAAGGCCTGCTCGGGCTTGATTTCCGAACGCTTGAGAAAGTTTGCGCCGCTGAATGAATCAGTAATTGAAAACCGAATCAATGTTTGTAATTTGCGTTTTCCAAAAAAAACCGTGGCGTTGAATATCAAGCCCACGCATTTGGTTATTGAACGGGTAAAACTGATTGAAACGCTTTTTGATTTGTGCCAGAAAGCCGGGGCCAATGTTTTGTTTGGCCAGGAAATTAAATCTCTTCCGCCTGGTTTTGATAAAGTGATTGCTTGCGATGGCGCTTTGTCGCGAATTCGGGAGAGTATATGGGTGGAACAAGGGAGAAAAGGGATAAAGGGGGAAAAAGTGGAAGGGGGAGAAAAGGGAAAAGAGGGAAGGGGGTTAAAAATGCGGATGGGCGTACAGGTTTTTGAAGAAAAAGCCATAGGGCAAGAGGATTTTGGCGAGAAAGTGGATGTTTGGCCGTTTGAGGGCGGGTTTTGCTGGCGGATTCCGGGCGGACATCAAGTGGAATATGGCGCCTTAGGGCCGTTAAGAACAACGCAAAAAGAATTTGAATCGTTTTTGCGAAAAAAAGACCTCGCCTATTTGCTGGGGCAAAGGCCCCGGGCCGCTCTTATACCGCAAGGATTATGCCTGCCGTATCTGGAAAATATTACTTTATGCGGGGACGCGGCCGGTCTTACCAAGCCCTGGAGCGGCGGGGGCATTATCTGGGGAATGACCGCCGCTGATATTTTAGTCAAGTATTTCCCGGATTTCCAGAAATACAAGCAGGAAACAGAACGGGTTTTCAAATGGCCGCTGTTGAAAGCGAAATTAGCCATTCCTTTGGCCTATTTCTTGGGCAATTATCTGCCTTGGCTTTTACCATCGCGTATTTCTATGGACAACGATATCTTGAAAATATAGAGTTTTAGGTTTAAGATAAGAAAAAGATAAAAAAGGTATATGCAGGGAACAACTTCAATCAAAGTAGTGGGTATTGGCGGGTCGGGCGGCAACGCGGTCAATAGAATGATGGCCTGTAAAATACAGGGCGTTGAGTTGATTGCTCTTAATACTGATGTTCAGGACTTAAAAAAAATCAAAGCGCACAAAAAAATCCAGATTGGCCGCGAACTAACCCGCGGCTTGGGCGCCGGGATGGACGCTGAAACAGGCCAGAAAGCGGCCGAAGAACAAAGAGAGGAAATTCAAGAGGCCTTAAAAGGCGCGGACATGGTTTTTGTGGCTTATGGAGCGGGCGGAGGCACGGGCTCGGGAGCCGGGCCGGTGGCGGCGCAAGTGGCCAAAAAATTAGGCGCTTTGGTTATTGGCGTGGTTACTAAGCCGTTTTCTTTTGAGGGCGAATTTAGAGCCCGTATCGCGCAAAAAGGCATACAGAATTTGAAAGAGAATGTTGACACTTTGCTGGTTATCCCCAACGACAAGCTTTTGGAAATGATTGATAAAGACACGACTGTTTCTTCCGCTTTTTGGATGTGCGATGAAACATTGAGACAGGCGGTTCAGGGCATTTCCGACCTCATTGTCCTACCCGGGATTGTCAATGTGGATTTTGCGGATATTCGCACGGTTATTAAGAACTCCGGCCCGGCTATTTTAGGTATTGGCAAGGCCAGCGGCGACCGTAGGGCGCTTTCAGCGGCTAATCAAGCCATTAACTCTCCCCTACTGGATGCTGGTATTGAAGGGGGTAGGGCAGCGCTCTTTAATGTCTCGGGCGGACAGGATATGACTTTGTCGGAAATAGAGGAAATAACCAGAACAATAACTCAAAAATTGCACCCGCAGGCCAAAGTTATTTTTGGCGCGGTTTACGACAAGAAATTGCGCAAAGGCGAATTAAAAGTGACTTTAATCGCCACTGGGTTTTAACAGGCCGATTGGTAAGTTGAAAAAGTGACAGAGATCTGTTCTCTGCCACTTTTTTATCCACAGTTTGACGGTTGCTTGATGGCGAGATAAGATAGAGAAATGATTTCAAGTTTTTGAAGCGAATTTTATGCCCAATCACATTACCAAAATTAAAAAACGAGACGGATCTATCGCTGATTTTGAACAGCAAAAAATCAGCGAAGCTGTTTATAAAGCTATTACCGCGGCCGGGCAAGGCGATGGCGTGATTTCAAAAAAGGTTTCCGACAGAGTGGTGGAAATTTTGAATCGTCGGTTCAAAGAAAACGAAATACCGACCGTGGAGCAGGTGCAGGATATTGTTGAAGAAATGCTCATATTGGAGGGTTTGGTGGACACGGCCAAGTCCTACATCATTTACCGCGAGCAAAGGCGAAGAGTTAGAGAGGCGGGCAAAGTAAGCGAAGAAGCAGTGGAAAAAGTTGACCAGTATATCGGAAAACTGGATTGGGAGGTGCAGGAAAACGCCAATATGACTTTTTCTTTGCAAGGTATGCGGCATTATGTCATCTCCTATGTGGTTAAAAAGTACTGGCTTAATAAATTCTATCCCAAAGAAATCAGAGACGCGGCCGAAAGGGGCGATTTTCATATTCATAACTTGGATTCGCTCGCGGTCTACTGCTCGGGCTGGGATTTATACGACCTTTTAATTAAGGGCTTTGGCGGCGCGCCCGGTAAAATGGAATCCAAGCCGCCCAAGCATTTGGAAGCGGCTTTGGGCCAGGCGGTTAATTTTATTTACACCCTAACCGGCGAGGTGGCCGGCGCGGTTTCTTTTTCCAACTTTGACACACTACTGGCGCCTTTTATCCGCTATGACAATCTGAATTACCGGCAAGTCAAGCAGGCCTTGCAGGAATTCTGGTTTAATATGGCCACGCCCACTAGAGTGGGTTTTCAAAATCCATTTTCCAATATTACTTTGGATTTGCGGCCATCGCCGTCTTTTGCCAACCAGCCGGTGATTATTGGCGGTCTGCCGCAAAAAGAAACCTACGGCGAGTTTGAAGAAGAAATGCGGATATTTGACAAGGCGCTTTACGAGGCAATGTTAGAGGGCGATAAAAACGGCCGCACTTTTTCTTTTCCCATACCAACCATTAATATTACCAAAGATTTCCCATGGGACGACCCGGCTTTTGACGGCATTTTTGAGGCTTCGGCCAAGTACGGCGTCAACTATTTTGCCAATTACATTAATTCGGATATGAAGCCGGAAGAAGCCAGGTCAATGTGCTGTAGGCTTCGTCTGAATATGAAAGAACTGCACGAAAAAGGCGGCGGAGGATTGTTTGGTAGTGGCAGCTTAACTGGTTCGGTGGGGGTCGTTACTATTAACCTGCCTAGAATCGGCTATCTTTCCAAAACCAAGACCGAGTTTTTTGAGCGGCTGGCCAAAGTGATGGATTTAGCCAAAGAGAGTTTGGAAATAAAAAGAAAGGGCTTGGAGGATTTTGTGAACAAGGGCTTGTATCCATATTCTAAATTTTATTTGCAGGGCATCAAGCAAATGAGGGGCCAGTATTACGCCAATCATTTTTCCACTATTGGCTTGGTGGGAATGAATGAGGCCTTATTGAATTTTATCGGTGAAGATATCGCTTCTAAAAAAGGACGGCAATTTGCCGTTGAGCTCTTGGATTTTATGAGAAAAAGGCTGGTGGCGTATCAGGAAGAAACCGGCAATATCTTTAACCTTGAGGCCACGCCAGCCGAATCCACGGCTTTTCGTTTGGCGCAAAAAGACAGGGCGCAGTATCCGGACATTGCGGCCGCTGGCACCAAAGAAATACCTTATTATACCAATTCCACTATGCTGCCGGTTGACTATACGAACGATGTTTTTGAGGCCCTGAAACTGCAAGACGAAATTCAGTGTAAATACAATGGCGGCACGGTCCTCCACCTGTTTTTGGGCGAAAGATTGCCGGATATAGCGACAGTTAAGGCAATGATAAAAAAGATTTTTACTAATTTTCAGCTGCCCTACATTACTTTGACGCCTACTTATTCTATTTGTCCTACCCATGGCTATTTATCGGGCGAGCATTTTGAGTGCCCCAAATGCACGATTAAACAGGCCTGCGAAGTTTATTCGCGGATAGTCGGCTATTATCGGCCGGTATCGCATTTTAATGTTGGCAAGCAGGAAGAGTTTCACGAGCGGAAAACTTTTGAAGTGCCCCTGCCTCGCCAGCAGGCGGGCGCCAGCGAGGCGGGGGCGCTCGTATAGCTTTTGTCAATATGCAAATCGCCGGTATTCAAAAATTAACTTTAATTGATTATCCCGACAAGTTAGCTTGCACGGTTTTTTTGCCTGGCTGCAATTTTCGCTGTCCTTGGTGTTATTCGCGGGAGCTTGTTTTGCCCGAGGAAATAAAAAAACAGCCCATAATCACCGAAGATATTTTTTTGAACTTTCTTAAAGAGCGGCAGGGTTTTTTGGAAGGGGTTTGCGTTTGCGGTGGCGAGCCGACCTTGCAGGGCGACTTGCTGAGTTTTATCAAAAAAATCAAGGCGCTGGGTTATTTGGTAAAACTGGACACCAACGGTTCAAACCCAAAAGTCATTCAAAAAGCGATTGGTCAAAAATTGCTTGACTATATAGCAATGGATGTTAAGGCGCCATCTTTGAATTACAACGAGGCGACGGGCGTGACGGTTGATGTGGAGGCCATTAAAAAGAGCGTGAGGATAATAAAAAATTCGGGCGTGGATTACGAATTTCGCACAACCGTGGTGCCGTTTTTGCACACCAAAGACGACATATTGGAAATTGCCAGAGAACTCTCGCCGGCCGCAAAGTATTATTTGCAGGATTTTAGGCCGGAAAAAACCATTAACCCTTGTTTTGAAAAATTTATTGACAAGCCCAGGGAATGGCTGTTGGACATTCAAGCCGCCATCTCTCCTTTATTTGACATTTGCCGCGTAAGATAAATAATAATTTATATGAGCAAAAACCAGAAAATCATTACTTTTGTCGCGGTTATAGCGTTGGTTGCGGGCGGGCTTTTGTTTGCCAGCCGTTCAATCGCGCCGGAAAATGGGAACCTCAACAATATAGCGCCGGTTGTTGATGAGGCCTTGCAAGAAGATATTAATTTGACGATTGTTTTTGGCCCAAACGACAGTGCGTCAACATCTGTAAAGGCAAAATACGGCGGCACCTGCCTTGATATTCTTAAACGGGGCGCGGCCACTCTTAATTTTGATTTGCAAACCAAGGACTACGGTGAAATGGGCGTTTTGGTGGAGAAAATCAGGGATAAAAAGAACGGCGATGGCGGCAATTACTGGATGTATTATGTGGACGGCAAGCTATCTGATGTGGGGGCTAGCCAGCAAGAAATTTATCCCGGAAGCATAGTGGAGTGGAGGTTTGAAAAACCCAATTTTTAAATAATGTTTTGGAAAAAAGATAAAATTAAAGAACTGGGCATTGCCGTGTTTCTCGTAGCGGTTGGCGTTGTTTTGCGCTTGTTGCCTCATCCGGCTAATTTCGCGCCAATTTCAGCCATTGCTTTGTTCGGCGGCGTTTATTTGTCTAGAAAAACCGCTGTGGTTTTGCCTTTGCTGGCTATGCTCGTTGGCGATTTTTTTCTGGGCTTTTATGAATTGCGCCTTGGCTTGGCGGTCTACGGCAGTTTTCTGTTGATTGCCGGCTTGGGACTTTTGATTAAAAGCAGAAAATCGGTTCTCAAGGTCGCGGGCGGCGCTTTAACCGGCTCAATCCTATTTTTTTTAACAACCAATTTCGCGGTTTGGGCTTTCACGCCTTGGTACGCCAAAACTAGCGCCGGCCTGCTGAATTGTTATTTGACGGCTCTGCCGTTTTTTGGTAATACGATATTGGGCGATTTATTCTATGTGACTGTTTTCTTTGGCGCTTACGAATTGTCTGTTTTATATTTTGGGAACAAAAACTTAAAGGTCAAGACAATAACTAACCATTAACAATATGGAATCAGTTTTAGTGGAGCAGTTTTTCGTTCAAAATAGCTGGGTTCTTTGGCTAATTATTCTTTGGACATTTCCCTGGAAAGCCGTGGCTATGTGGAAAGCGGCCAGAAATAGCCATAAAGGATGGTTTGTCGCCTTGCTCATTATTAACACCGTGGGTATTCTGGATATTTTGTACATCTTTGTTTTTGGCAAAATAAAGAATAAAGCCGTTGGGGGTCAAAACCAATCTTAGAACAAAAATATGGACGAACAAAAATTAAAGGGGGCTTTGGGAGCGGTGAGTTTGTTTTTAATTGTGGCCACTGTTTATGTTGGCGCGGCCGCCTTTAATAAAATTAAAGAAAGCGGCCAGATAGGCGAAGCCCCCGGGACAAGAGCTACTATCAGCGTGTCGGCTGATGCTGATATTTTTGCCAAGCCGGATTTGGCAGTGGTGTTATTTTCAACGGTCAACGAGGCCAAGACAATTGAAAGCGCTATGACTGTTAATACCGCGAATATGAACAGCATAATCAAGTTTGTCAAAGAACAGGGTGTGGATGAAAAGGACTTAAAAACCACTAATTTCAGCATTTCACCAAGATACGAGTATGAACAGAAGGGCGCGGCTGATTATTATTATCCATCTAGCAAAAGGGTTTTGGTTGGTTATGAAGTGCGTCAGTCATTGGAGGTGAAAATTAGGGATATGGCCAAAATAGGCATTTTGATTGAAGGGGCTTCGGGCGATGGCGCCAATGAAGTCGGCGATTTGCAGTTTATCATTGAAAAGCAAGACGAATTGAAAGCCCAGGCCAGAAAAGAGGCGATTAGTAAAGCCAAAGACAAAGCCAAGGAATTATCTTCTCAGATGGGCGTTAAATTGGGGCGGATTATGGGTTTTAGCGAGAATGGTTTCAGCCCTCAGCCCTATTATGAAATGGCTAAGTCGTCTTCTGCTTCGGGTATGGGCGGCGCAACTCCAGACATAGCCACTGGCGAGAATAAAATCACCTCTTCAATAACCATTACCTACGAAATTAGGTAAAAGGCGAGATGAAAAATACTTTTGTTATCTCTTTGGGCGGGTCCGTGTTTGTGCCGCAGCTAACTGTCGATATTGGTTATCTGCGGCGTTTTCGATTGTTTTTAAAAAAACAGATTAAGAGAGGCAATAAGGTTGTTTTAGTTGCGGGAGGCGGGGGAGTTTGCCGGGAATATCAGACAGCGGCCGTAAAAATAGCCAAGGCCAGCCAAAGCGACCGGGACTGGGTGGGTATTTATAGCACGCGGCTAAACGCCCAGCTTTTAAGAGTTGTTTTTGCCGATGAAGCCGAGCCGATTATTTTTGACCAGCGATTTAAGTTTAAAAAATTTGGCCGGAAGCCGTTAATCGTGGCCGCGGGCTGGCAGCCGGGCTGGTCAACTGATTTTATTGCCGCTCAAATCGCTGTTGACCTTGGTATTGGGCAAGTGGTTAATTTGACTAACCTGCCGTTTGTTTATACCGGCGACCCGAGAAAAGACAAAACCGCCAAGCCGATTAAAGAAATCAATTGGAAAGATTATTTTAAGGTCATTTGCCCCAAATGGTCGCCTGGAATGCATTCGCCTTTTGACCCTGTGGCCAGTAAATTGGCGCAAAAAAATGGGATTGAGGTTATTGTGGCTGAGGGCAAGGATTTGGCTAATTTAGCCAAGATTATAAACGGCCAGAGCTTTAGGGGTACGATAATTAGTGACAACTGACATTTCGATATGTCGATATTCCGAGGTGGTGAATATGGAAAAGATAGAAGTTATTTTAGTTGATAAAAACGACAAAGTTATTGGCCGGGCCGAGAAAATGGCCGTTCACAAACAAGGACTGCTCCACCGCTGTTTTTCCATTTTTCTTTTTAACGCTCAAGGCGAGGTTTTACTGCAAAAAAGAGCCAAAAATAAATATCATTCCCCTGGTCTTTGGAGTAATGCTTGCTGTTCCCATCCCCGCTCGGGCAAGGGTCTGCTTGGGGAAGCCAAGAGGCGGCTGTGGCAAGAGATGGGCGTCAAGGCCGAGCTGAAAGAGGCCTTTACTTTTATTTACAAAGCAAAAGTGGGCGCTTTGATTGAACACGAATTTGACCATGTTTTTTTTGGCCGATTTAACGGCTCGCCAAAGCCAAACCCGGAAGAGGCGGCTGATTGGCGACGGGAAAGTTTACTGGCCTTGAAAAAAGATATTCAAAAGCATCCCAGAAAATATACTGCCTGGCTTAAAATTGTTTTGCCAGCAGTTTCGCGAAAAATCGAACACGCAACCGGCCTGCGAGGATTATTTTTGGAAAATAAATAGCGCAAGACAGATTGCGGATCGCCTTGCGTTTGGTTTGACCAGTCATAAACAGTAGTGACTGCCAAGGGGTATGGCCAAACCTTGCTTTCTGATTAGCATTTCAGGCCAAAAAAGTCAATAAAATGAGCAAGTCAAAGATATTCTTATTTTTTTGCCTGTCGTTTTTGGCGGGTGTTTTTTTTAGCTCTTTTTTGCTTGCCCGCATCGGCTACGCCGAAGGCGTTGCGGGCGGGCCTGCCCGCCTTTGCTTACCCTTTATTTTATCGGCTGGCCTTTTGGCCGTTGTTTTAATCGCTGTTTTTTGGCCGAGAAAGCGGTTTGTGATTGTTGGCTTTTGCCTCATTTTTTTGGCGATTGGCTTGTGGCGATACGAGGCGCATCAGCAAAAAATATTTTTTGGGCCTTATCGCCAGCTGGCGCAACAAAACACAGCGCCCACGATTAAAGGAATAATTATCAAAGAGCCGGCTATATCGGGTAGTTATGCCAAGCTTTTAATTAAAACCGATAACAACGAAAAAATATCAGTGATGACCGACAGATGGCCTGAATATCATTATGGCGACAGAATAAAAATCAGCGGAGTTATTGGGTTGCCGGCCAGCGACGCTGGTTTTGATTACAGCCGTTATTTAATGAAGGAAGGGGTGGCGGGCGTGATGAGCTGGCCGATTATTGAGGGCTTGGGAGAAAATCAGGGCAATCCGATTTACGGCTCTCTTTTGCGGCTTAAAAGCCGGATGCGGCAAAGCTTTGAGCAAAACCTTTCCCCGCCTCAATCTTCTTTGCTCACGGCCATTATTTTGGGCGACGAGCGTCCTGTCTCAGCTGAGTGGAAAAATATTCTTAATATCAGCGGTATTCGGCACATTACTTCGGTTTCGGGTATGCATATTGTTATTTTCAGCGATATTTTAATGGGCCTTGGCTTGGCAATCGGGCTTTGGCGAGGCCAGGCGTTTTATTTGGCCTTAATTGCGCTTTGGCTTTTTATTATTATGGTGGGCGCGCCAGCTCCGGCGATTAGGGCCGGGGTGATGGGCGGACTTTTGCTTTTAGGCCAAAAAATCGGCCGGGAAAATGTTGCAGGCCGGGCCGTGGTTATGGCCGCGGCTTTTATGGTTTTTCAGAATCCGGCGCTTTTGCGAGGCGATATTGGTTTTCAGCTTTCTTTTTTGGCCACATTGGGTATCATTTATCTTGGGCCTATTTTTCGTTCGCGAATAGCCGTCATTACCGGCCGTAATTTTTTAAGCGAGCTGTTGGCAATGACTTTTTCCGCGCAGATTTTTACTTTGCCCATTTTGATTTACAATTTTGGTTATTTTTCTTTGGTGGCGCCGCTGGCCAACATTTTAGTGGTGCCCTTGCTGTCCGCGGTGATGGCCGCCGGATTCGCTTTGGGCCTGACTGGTATGATTTGGCAAACATTGGCCTGGCTGGTTTCTCTGCCGGCATGGGCATTAATGACTTATTTTCTGCGAGTGGCCGAATACGCTTCTAAAATACCAATGGCTTCAATTTCATTAAAAATTTCTTGGCCCTGGTTTTTCGCGGCTTACGCGGTAATTGGGGCTTTCACTGCTTGGCTGTGGAGGAGAGAGAAAGAACGATTTCTATAATGTTTATAACAGTTATAATGTTTATAATGGTTATAGTATGAATAAATTAAACAACAAAATAATTCGGCTCGTTGGTATTGCCGTTATCACCTTGCTCTTTGGTTTGGCGATTGTTTGGGCCGCTATGATTTGGCTTTGGGGCGAAAACAGCGCGGTTTTGAATTCGGAAACTCAAACAACCGGCTCCATTAACTTAAAACAAAAACAGCAGGGGTTAACTTTGGAACAAAAAATCGGCCAGTTGTTTATTATTGGTTTTGATGGCGCCGTTATAACGCCCCAAACAGAAAAAATGTTTAATGAGCTTAAGCCCGGCGGCGTTCTTTTGCTTAAAAAGAATATCCAAAACGCCAAACAGGTTAAAAAATTAACCGCTGATTTGCAGGCCATGAGTATGGCATACAGCGGTTTGCCGCTTTTTATCGCGGTTGACCAGGAGGGCGGCTCGGTTTCGCGTCTGGACTTTTTGCGCGAAAAAACAGCGCAGTTCGAAATTGAAACAACGCAAGAGGCCTACGCCATTGGTTTGACCCGGGGCAAAGAATTAAAAGAACTGGGCGTTAATCTTAATTTCGCGCCCTTGCTGGACATTGCCGCGTCCGGAGATTTTATTTTTGACCGAACTTTTCAAAAAGACGCCTTACAAACAAGTAAGTTAGCCGCGAGTTTGGCGATGGGCCAGAAAGAAGCCGGCATATTAAGCTGTTTTAAGCATTTCCCCGGATACGGGGGTATTGCTTTTAATCCCGAAGAAAAGCTGGCTACTTTAACCAAAGCGCCTTCTGTCAGCCAATTTCAAGAAGCAACTATTAAAATCAAGCCCGAATTTGTTATGGTCAGCAATGTTGTTTTTGAAGATATTGATTCTTTTTTACCCTTTTCTTTTTTAGAAAATGGCGTCAAACAAATCAAGCAGGCAGTTGGGGCCAGCCCTTTAATTATTACCGATGATTTAGCCCAGAATTCGGTCTTGAAAAGATTTTCGCTGGAGCAAATCGTGGGACTGCCTTTAATGGCCGGCAATGATATGCTGATATTTTCCGGCTGGAAATCGCCAGTGGCGCCGGCCGTCTTGGCGGCTCAAGAAATGGTTAAAAGCGGCCAGGTCGCGAAAGACAAGGTGGACAAGGCGGTTAGCCGGATTATAAAACAAAAGGAAAAAATGTTAGAATAGAATAATGATAATGCCGGAAAACAAAGAGTTGAAAACAAAAGCGGTGGTGGTGGCTGTTGATATGGGTTATGGACACCAGCGGACTGCCTTTCCTTTGAAACGGCTGGCGATTAACAGCGAAATCGTCAACGCCAACAATTATCCGGGCATTCCTCAAAAAGACAAAAATTTTTGGCAGTTGGCGCGCCGGTTTTACGAGGCCATATCAAAATTCAAGAAACTTCCTTTGCTGGGCGGGCTGGTTTTTCATATTTATAACAAATTGCAGGCGATTCCTCGTTTTTTTCCTCGGAGAGACCTTTCAAGACCGCCTTTGTCTTCGCGAATAACTTTCCGTCTCATTAAAAACGGCTGGGGAAGGCACTTGATAGAAAAATTGGCGGGCGCGGGCGCGGGCGCCCGCAACGCTTCGCGTAGCGATGCGGGCGGGCCTCCTTTAATCAGCGCCTTTTTTATTCCGGCTTTTATGGCCGAATATTTCAACTATCCGGGAGAGATTTTTTGCGTTATCTGCGACACCGATATTTCCCGCGCCTGGACATCATTGAGGCCCGGCAAGAGCCGGATTAAATATTTCGCGCCCAATATCAGAACACAAGAGCGGCTTGGGCTCTACGGGGTGAGGCCCGAGAACATATTTTTGACCGGCTACCCTTTGCCGCTGGAAAATATCGGCGGAGAATCAATGGATATTTTGAAAAACGATTTGAAATCGCGCTTGCTCAACTTGGACCCGCAAGGCCGTTATCGCCAAACATATGGCCAGTTGATTAAAGAACATCTCGGAGATTTGCCTTCTGAGAGTGGACGGCCCTTGACGATTATGTTTTCGGTTGGCGGAGCGGGCGCGCAAAAAGATATTGCTGTTAGAGCTCTTGTTTCTCTAAAAAACAAAATTCAATCGGGAGAGATTAAAATGATTTTGGCCGCTGGCGTTAAGGACTCCGTCAAGGACTTTTTTGTGAAAAATATCAAGCGGCTGGGCCTTGGAGAAAATTTGAACGCGCCGCACGAAAGCGGAGCTTCTCTTTCAATGCAGGAGAAAAACATTGAAATTATTTTCTCTTCTAATATCGAGCATTATTTTAGCCGTTTTAATCGGGCCTTGCGAACGACCGATATTCTTTGGACAAAGCCCAGCGAACTTTCTTTTTACGCCGCTTTGGGTTTGCCTATAATTGTCGCTCCGGCTATCGGCTCGCAGGAGGATTTTAACAAGAGGTGGCTTTTGAAATCCGGTTTTGGCATGGAGCAGGAAAATCCAAAGTATTTCGCTGAATGGCTTTTTGACTGGCTGGATAATGGTTATTTGGCCGAGTGCGCTATGCAGGGGTTTATTGAAGGCGAAAAATTAGGAGTTTTGAATATCCAGAAGATTATCACTGATACGGAAAATAGTTATTGGAAAATAGAAAATGGTAATAGAAATTAGAGAATAGAAAATAGAAGCAATCAACTGATTTCTAATTTCCATTTTCCATTACCAATTTCCAATTTCTAATAACCAGTTTCTGTTTTATATGCCTTATATTATTTCTGTTCTAACAATTATTATCATTATTCTGGCTGTTTTTGCCGGTTATTTTTTGATTGGCCAGGCGCCCAAACCCGCTGAAATTATTTGGGGCGTTAATTTTTCGCAAAAACACGCGACCGATTTGGGTCTTGACTGGCAAAAAACTTATTTGGCCCTGCTGGACGATTTGAAAGTCAAAAATGTCAAATTGCTCACGCATTGGGACTTGCTCGAGCCGACAGTAAGCCAGTATAATTTTGATGACCTGGACTGGCAAGTAAGAATGGCCAAAGAACGGGGCGTGAACATTATTTTGGTTATCGGCATGAAAACCGGGCGATGGCCAGAATGTCATATTCCTTCTTGGGCAAAGGGACTGGACAAAAAAGAACAGCAAGCCAATATCGTCGCTTTGTTGCGGGCTACTGTTTCGCGCTATCAAAAAAATGACAATATTAAGGCCTGGCAGGTGGAGAATGAGCCGTTTTTTCCTTTTGGCCATTGCCCCTGGACTGATAAAAATTTCGTCAAACTGGAAGTGGCGCTGGTAAAATCGTTGGACCAGCAAAAGAGGCCAGTGATACTTTCCGAAAGCGGGGAAGGGTCTGCTTGGTTTTCAGCCGCTAAATTGGGCGATAAGGTGGCTGTCACTATATATCGCAAGTCCTGGTTCACGCCTTTGGGAATGTATATTCATTATCCTTTACCCCCAATTTTTTATTGGCGAAAAGCGCAGCTTATTAAAACATTTTTTAATAAAGATGTTTTTTGCGGCGAGCTGCAAGCCGAGCCCTGGTGTCCCAACCAGCTCTATAACTGCTCTTTGGAGGAGCAGGCAAAGACAATGGATTTGGTTAAGTTTGAGAATAATATCAATTTTGCCAAACGTACTGGACTGAAAGAATTTTATCTCTGGGGCGCGGAATGGTGGTATTGGCTCAAAGAAAAACAAAATGACCCCCAAATATGGCAAGAAGCCAAAAAATTATGGCCATAAAATCTATGCTTAGCATTATCATACCAACTCTCAATGAGGAAAAGTATTTGCCCAAACTCTTGGCTTCCATTAAGCGGCAGGATTTTGGGGGCTGCGAAATTATTGTGGCGGATGCGGGCTCTCACGACCGGACAGTTGAGATTGCCGAAACATCCGGTTGCCGGGTGGTAAAAGGCGGCTTGCCGGCCTTTGGCCGCAACCGCGGAGCCGAAGTTGCCACTGGCGACTTGTTGCTTTTTTTGGACGCGGATGTTGTTTTACCGGACGGGTTTTTCATAAAGTCAATCGCGGAATACAAAAAACGAGAATTAAAAATAGCCAGCTTCCTTATTCTGCCCGAGCCGCGAACCAAAAAATATTCCCTGCTGGCCACTATTTTTTACAATACGCCCATACGGTGCTTGGAGCATTTATTGCCGCACGCGGCTATGGCTATATTAATAGAAAAAGCGCTTTTTGAAACAGTGGCCGGTTTTGACGAAGCGATTAAAATAGCCGAAGATCATGATTTGGCCCGCCGGGCCGCTAAGCTTGGCAGGTATGGTTTGGTTAAAGCGGCGAAAATTTCTGTTTCGTCCCGTAGATACGAAAAAGATGGCTTTATTAAAACGCATAGCAAGAACTTGTTTGCCGAACTATATATGATTTTTAAGGGCCCGGTTAAGAAAGAGTTTTTTGAATATCAATTCAGCCATTACGAGTTAACGCAATTATCCAAAAGGCAATTGCTTTGGCGCCGTTTGCGAAAAAAAGTTTTTTGAGCGCGCCAAGCCAGTGGCAAAATCGGGCAATTCTGATAGAATAAAAACAGGAGAGTAACTAAATTAAAAAGTAAAAATGAAAAAGTAAAAACCACAATCTAAAATCTAAAAAGTAACTGCATCGTCCCTTTTTTCATTTTTCATTGTCGTTTTTCATTTTTCACTTTTCATTTTTCACTTGAAACTTATGTTGCAAAAAATCACCAGAGACATCTTAAAAAATATTTATAAGCCCCGGCCCCAGCAGTCCAAGAAATACGATTTTGGTTTGCTGGTGGTTATCGGCGGTTCGCAGTTTTACAGCGGTTCGCCCGCTTTATCGGCTCTGGCCGCGTTCAGAGCCGGAGTTGATATGGTCAGGATTTTAGCGCCCAAGAGGCCGGCTGATATTATCGCTTCGTTTTCGCCGGACTTGGCCACATTTCCTTTGAAAGGCGATTATCTGGATAAAGACGATGTAGCCGACTTAGTCGCTTTAACCCGCGAGGCGCAAGAAGTTTCCAATAATAAAACAGCGGTGGTTATCGGCGGGGGCATTGGCCGGTCCGAGGCCACAAAAGAAGCGGTGCGAGAGTTTTTGTCTCAAATTGACACGCCAGTGGTGATAGACGCGGATGGCATTCACGCGGTGGCGGGCGTACCAAGCTTGGTAGCCGGGAGAAATTTTTTGCTCACACCTCATTTATATGAATTTTTCGCTTTAACCGGTTCGGCAGTAGCCGGCCTGGCTTTAGAACAGCAGGCGGTCATCGCGCAAGAGCAGGCCCTGCGTTTTCAAACAACCATTGTTTTGAAAGGCAGAAACGATATTATCGCCGGGAGCGACGGCAAGACAGTTGCCATCAATGAGACAGGCACGCCTTTGATGGCCAAAGGCGGCACTGGCGACACTTTGGCCGGAATCGCGGGCGCTATCTTGGCCCGCGGATTGGACACTTTTACGGCCGGTTGCGCCGCGGCCTATATCAATGGCCGGGCCGGAGAATTAGCGGCTAAAAAATACGGAGAGAGCTTAATGGCCACGGATGTGATAAAAGAAATTCTTGAGGCAATCAGAATATAGGATTCCGTAACATTGGTTTATCCCCGCTCTAAATTTTTGGCGCGGGGTTTTGTTTTTGACAAAAGGCGGCATATTTGCTAAATTAAATTGGTAGATAATTAACCGTGAATTTTGGGAAAAAAGATATGATGCCAGAATTCATTTTCTATTATGAATCCATTTATTCCGCTTATATTAAGCGTGGGAGGTTTGGTTTTTGGAGCGGTCGCGGGCTATTACGCGCGCCAGTCAATAGCTCAAAGGCAAATCGGCACATTAGAGGAGAAAATTCAAAAGAAAATCGCGCAAACTAAGCAAGATGTTGAGAAATCGCTCAAAGAGGCCAAAGACAGGGCCGAGCAGATAGTGGAAAAAGCAAAAAGAGAAGAAACTCAAAGCCGCCAGGAAATTTTAAAAAGCGGCCAGTTTTTGCTTAAGCGAGAGGATAGTTTAGACAGGCGAACGCAAACTTTGGAAAACAAAGAGCAGGAGTTTATTCAAAAAGCGCAAGAGCTCAAAAAAACCAGAGAGCGGCTGGAAGAGCTGAATCAAGAAGCGGCCGAAAAACTGGAAAAAGTGGCCGGGCTTTCTCAGGGCGAGGCCAAACAGGAACTGATAGCGGCTGTGGAAAGGAATTCGGAGCAGGAAGTGATGGACAAAATGAGAAAGTTAGAACAGCAAGGCAACGAAAAATACAGCCGAAGAGCCAAAGAGATTTTGTCTTTTGCGGTGCAAAGATACGCTTTAAGCCAAGTGCAGGAATTAACCACCACCACCGTGGGCATACCATCAGACGAGATGAAGGGCCGGATTATCGGCAAAGAAGGCCGCAACATTCGGACTTTGGAAAGATTAACTGGTGTGGAAATAGTGGTGGACGACACGCCCGAAGCCGTGGTTATTTCCGGGTTTGACCCGGTGAGGCGGCAAATCGCCAAGATGGCTTTGGAAAAACTTTTACAGGACGGCCGGATACAGCCCGCTAGAATTGAAGAAGTGGTGGCCAAGGCCGAGTCGGAAATTGTGGGGCAGATAAAAGAAGCGGGCGAAACCGCGATCTATGAAACAGGTATTGTGGGGCTTGACCCAAAACTTACCCAGCTTTTGGGTCGGTTGAAATTCAGAACCAGCTACGGCCAGAATGTTTTATTGCATTCCATTGAGGTGGCGCATTTGGCCGGCGCTTTGGCTGCGGAAATCGGAGCCAATGTTACGATAGCCAAAAAAGCCGGGCTTTTGCACGATATTGGCAAAGCGGTTGACCATCAGATACAGGGCTCGCACACGGACATTGGCATTAAGATATTGGAAAAATTCGGAGAGGGAAAAGACATTATTTTGGCAATGAGGTCGCATCACGAAGAATATCCGGCCGAAAACTTGGAGGCCATTCTTGTTCAAACAGCGGATCAGATATCCGGCGCCAGGCCCGGGGCCAGGCGAGATACCTTGGAAAACTATATTCAGCGGCTTGAAGAGCTGGAAAAAATAGCCACTTCTTTTTCCGGCGTAGACAAGGCCTACGCCATTCAGGCCGGCCGGGAAATCAGGGTGCTGGTCAACTCCGAAGAAATCAGCGACTTGTCCGCCAAAAAATTGGCCAGAGACATTGCTGACCGGGTTCAGGATGAAATAAAATTCCCGGGCGAAATAAAAGTCAATGTCATCCGAGAAACGAGAGTGATAGAATACGCCCGATAAGATTGTATTCCAAAAACAAAAAAACACGGCCGAGCTTAGCTCGGCCGTGTTTTTTATTTAAGGAGCGAGAGACGGGAATCGAACCCGCGTCCTCTGCGTGGAAGGCAGATGCACTGCCGCTGTGCTACTCTCGCAAAGATTTTCTATGGAGCGGGTGAGCGGAATCGAACCGCCATTTTTTCCTTGGCAAGGAAATATAATAACCATTATACGACACCCGCGCTGAGCCCCGACGAATGTCGGGGCGAAGTGTGCCGCGGAATGGAATCGGACCATCTACCCTTGCTTTTTCAGAGCAATGCTCT
>CAYHTF010000006.1:0-8428 GCA_964359535.1 uncultured Candidatus Saccharibacteria bacterium
TTTATGGTTTTTTCTTATAATTGGCTACAATCATTTTTTAATACTAAGTTGCCTAAGCCCGAAAAACTGGCTGAGCTTTTAACTATGGCTAGTTTTCAGGTGGAGCGCTTGGAGAAAAAAGGCGCGGACTGGGTTTTGGATATTGATATTCTGCCAAATAGAGCAGGGGATTGTTTGTCGCACATCGGGGTGGCGCGTGAAATAGGGGCCGTTGCGCAATTAAAAATTATCAGCCCGAGGCTGACCTGCCTTGGGCGGGAAAATGAAAAATTAAAGAGTAAAAGTTTAGTTGAGGTGAAGGTTGAAAATTCAGACGATTGCCCGAGGTACACGGCGATGGTGGTGGAGAATGTAAAAGTGGGGGAGTCGCCAAAATGGATTAAAGAGCGGCTGATGGCTTGCGGCTTGCGGCCGATTAATAATGTCGTGGATATTACTAATTATGCGATGTTGGAAACAGGCCAGCCAATGCACGCCTTTGACGCGGACAAGGTTGAAGATAAAAAGATTATTGTTAGGCGGGCGAAGCGGGGAGAGAAAATTATCAGCTTAGATAATCAGGAGTATGTTTTGGATGAAAGCGTTTTAGTTATCGCGGATACTGAGAAGCCGTTGGCCATAGCGGGCATTAAGGGCGGAACGCGGGCGGAAATCAGCCGGGAAACCAAAACGATTATTTTGGAAGCGGCCAATTTTAATCAAACTTTAATTCGCAAAACATCAAGAAAGCTCGGTTTGCGAACTGACGCGTCTTTGCGTTTTGAGCATAACCTTGACCCGAACTTAACCAGTGAAGCGATTGAATTGGCAGTAAAAATGCTCAAAGAAATCGCGGGAGGCGTTGTTGACTCCCGCTCAGTTGATTTTTACCCCAAAAAAGTTCTGCCCAAAAAAATCGCTTTGGACATCAATTATCTTAATCGTTTATTGGGTATTAACATTCCCAAACAAGAGATAATAAGAATTTTTAAAGGGTTGGACTTCAAATTACAAATTACAAATTACCCGCCTGCCCGCCTCGCGTCGAAGCGGGCCGGCGAGGCAGGCAAATTACTCGCTCAGGTTCCGACTTACCGCCTTGACTTAAATACTCCGGAGGATTTAATAGAAGAGGTTGGCCGGCTGTACGGCTACGAAAAAATCCCGGCGGTTTTTCCCAGCGCGGTTTTTATTCCGCCCGCGAAAAACTCTGATATTTTATGGGAACAAAATATTAAGGATATGCTTTTGTCCGCTGGTTTTTACGAGCTGTACAATCATTCATTTATTGGTGATGACGAGGCAAAACTTTTCAATTATTCCATTCACGAGCTGGTTGAGGTGGAAAATCCTGTGAGCGTCAAGCAAAAATATCTTCGGTCTTCGTTGATTATTAATATTCTAAAAAATTTGAAAGAAAATTTGCGTTATGCCGACTCGGCGCGGACTTTTGAAATCGGCAAGGTCTTTGGGAGCGGCGCAAATGGCGCCGTAAAGGAGAGAAAGGCGTTCACCGGCTTGCTGGCCAATCAACAAGCTAAGCCCGCGGATTTATTTTATCAAGCCAAAGGCGTGATTGATAATTTGCTTGGAGGTTTGGGTTTAACGGATATATGGTATGATGAATATCAAGCAGGGCCGGAACAAAGCAAGGTCAGTATTTGGCAGAACAAAAGAATAGCGGAAATAAAAGTTGGCGGAGAGGAAATTGGTTTTTTGGGAGAAATAGCGCCGCGAATTTTAACCGAGATGAAGATTAAGGCCGGCGTTTTGGTTTTTGACTTTGATTTTGAAAAATTGGTAAAATTAAGTTCCGAAGAACGGGAGTACCAGCCGATTTCGCTTTTTCCGGCCGCTATTCGGGATTTGGCCGTTTTGGCGCCAACTAAAACAAAAGTGGAGGACGCCATGCGGCTCATTGGCGCGGCTGGCGGAGAACTGGTGGCTGACATTGATTTGTTTGACATTTATGAAGGCGCGGAATTGCCGGAAAACAAGAAAAATTTCGCTTTTCATATTACTTTTCAGACGCAAGACCGAACGCTTTCGTCAAAGGAGATAGACGCGCTGATGGCAAAGATAATGAGGGTGCTGGAAGAGGAGGGGTGGGAAGTTCGTAAATAAATGAAACCGTTTCGCCTTTTTGCATTTTTCATTGTCGTTTTTCACTTTTCATTTTTCATTTTTAATTTGTCAACATGGCTCGTAAAACAATACCCAACAAAATAAATAAAGCCAAGCAAAAGGACTCCTCAACCAAGAAGTCCGGCTATGGCGTTGAGGACATTGAAGTTCTTCATGGCGTGGAGCCGGTTCGCAAAAGACCGGGTATGTATATTGGTTCAACCGGGCCGGAAGGCCTGCACCACTTGGTTTTGGAAGTGGTGAGTAATGCCATTGACGAGGCCTTAATGGGTCATTGCAATGAAATTGGCGTGGCGCTTTTGTCAAATAATCGCGTTTTGGTGGAAGACAATGGCCGGGGCATACCGGTGGAACGGCATTCCGCGACAAAAAAATCCGGCCTGGAAACAATAATGACCACTTTGCACGCGGGCGCCAAATTCGGCGGCAAGGCCTACGGTTCAACCGGCGGTTTGCATGGCGTGGGGGTTTCGGCGGTTTGCGCTTTGTCCAGTTATCTTAAAGCCGAGGTTTGCCGGGACGGCGAGAAATATTGTCAGGAATTTTCCGAAGGCAAGGCCTTGGCCGACATTAAAAAAATCGGCAAATGCTCGCGAACCGGCACCACGGTTATTTTCGAACCGGACGCCAAAATTTTCGGCGACATTAAGTTTAACGGCAAGAAGATATTGAATCATCTGCGCCAGCAGGCATATCTAACCAAGGGCGTTAAAATCACTCTAGCGGACGCGCGAGAAGAAACAGTGAAGGCCGGAGGAGCGCCCATGGATTACACTTTTTATTTTGAAGGCGGGTTGATGGCCTATGTGAAGTATTTAAGCAAGCGGAACAGTCCGCGGCATACCACAATTTTTTACACTTCGGGCGAGAAAAATGATATTCGGGTGGAGGCCGCTTTCCTGTATACTAAAGAATACGAATGTTCCGAAGAAAGTTTTGCAAATAGTATTTATACCGCGGACGGAGGCAGCCACCTTACTGGCTTTCGGGGCGCTTTAACCAGGGTTCTCAATGACTACGCGCGCAAAAACAGCTACTTAAAGGAAAAAGAAGATAACTTAACCGGCGACGATGTGCGAGAGGGTCTCACCGCGGTTATTTCGGTTCGTCTGCAAGAGCCGCAATTTGAAGGCCAAACAAAAGGCAAGCTGGGCAACCCTGAAGTTAAGCCAGTGGTGGAATCGGTAGTTTCTGAAGCCCTGACTAATTATTTGGAGCAGAATCCGCAGGACGCGAGAGCCATTATTGAAAATTGTATTTTATCAGCCAAGGCTAGAAACGCGGCCAAAGCGGCGCGCCAGACCGTTTTGCGCAAGGGCGCTTTGGAGGGTTTGTCTTTGCCGGGCAAATTGGCGGATTGTTCCAGCCGCGACCCGTCAGAGTCCGAACTTTATATCGTGGAAGGACAGAGTGCCGGCGGATGTTTTTTTGGAGAAACAAAAGTCGCTCTTGCCGATGGCAGAAATTTAAGCTTTTTCGAACTGATTGAAGAAGAGAAAAAAGGGAAAAAGAATTACTGTTATACAATTAAAAAAGACGGTTCAATTGGTATCTCTCCAATTAAATATCCGCGCAAAACCAAAAGTGGAGTAGAGGTTATGAAAGTTGTTCTGGATAACGGAGAGGAGTTAATTTGCACGCCCGACCATAAATTTATGATGAGAGACGGCTCTTATCAAGAAGCGCAAGCGCTTTCCAGCCAGGATTCGTTAATGCCTTTGCGCCGTAAGCTTTCCCAAAAAGGAGGAAATATCACGATTGGCGGCTACGAGATGGTTTACGGCCTCAAAGAAAATAAATGGATTTTTACTCATCTTTTGTCTGATAGATATAATCTTGAAAATGGCCGTTATGCCGAAAAAGATGGATCGGATAAGCACCACATTGATTTTAATAAGCTAAATAATAATCCAGAAAATATAAGGCGGATGCGTAAAGAAGACCACTGGGAGTATCATCGCCAAATGCTTGAATTTGGGTTGCACCGAGAAGATGTTAAGGAAAAATCAAGGATGGCTCACCAGAAGCCGGAATATAAGGAAAAAATCAGGAAAATAATGACTACCCCGGAGATGAGGCGGCTTTTGAGTGAAAGGGCGAAAAAGCAATGGATCAACGAGGAATACAAGCGGTATATGACGCGAAAGTTTTTTGAGTTTTATCAAAGTAACCCCGATTATCGGGAAAAAAATAGCAGGACTTTATTCGAGAATCAAAAGCGATATTGGAGTAATCCTGAAAATAAGGCGAAGCAATCGGAAACAGGCCGTCAATATTTTGAGAAACATCCGGAAAAGAGGGCCGAGTTTTCTCAAAAAGCGAAAGAGCAATGGCAAAACCAAGCGCTTTTAGCGTGGAGAAGAGGAAAAACTAAAGAACAATGGACACCAATGTTTAGAGAGAACCGGAAAAAAGCGTATAATCAAACCTATTTAAATAAAGCCATAAGTTTGTTGAGGTCAATATTTGACCTAATGGGCGTAATTGATGTCGCGGAATATAATCAGCAAAGGCGCGTAAAAAAAGATAAAAGTATTTTGCGATACGAAACAATTTGCCAGAGATTTTTTAATGGAGACGAAAATCGGCTAAAAGAGGCGGTGATAAACTACAACCACAAGATTAAAGGTATAGTTAAGCTCCCTCAAAAAATAGATGTTTATGATTTAGAGGTTGAGGGAACGCACAACTTCGCGTTATCATCTGGAATTTTTGTTCATAATAGCTGTAAAATGGGCAGGGATAGGCGATTTCAGGCGATTTTACCTTTGCGGGGCAAGATTTTGAATGTGGAGAGAGCGCGGCTGGACAAAATGCTTGCCTCAAAAGAAATTAAATCGCTTATTATCGCGCTGGGCACGGCCATAGCCGAGGACTTTAATATGGAAAAACTTCGGTATCAGCGCATTATTTTAACGCTTGACGCGGATGTTGACGGCTCGCATATCCGGACTTTGTTATTGACTTTGTTTTACCGTCATTTTCGGCCTTTAATCGACAAGGGCTATCTTTATATTGCCCAGCCGCCGCTTTATAAGGTGCAGTCCGGCAAAAATGTAGAATACGCGTATAACGAGGAAGATAAAGAAGAAATGGTGGCGGCGCTCAAAAAATCGGTTTCATCAACGCCGTCGGTCCAGCGGTACAAGGGCTTGGGCGAAATGAACCCCGAAGAGCTATGGGAAACAACTATGAATCCGGAAAACAGAGTTCTTTTGCAGGTGAATGTTGAGGACACGCAGAAAGCCGATGAAATTTTTGATATTTTAATGGGCGACGAGGTCTTGCCAAGGAAAAAGTTCATCCAAACGCACGCCAAAAAAGTGAAAAACCTTGATATTTAGTTGACAGAAGCGCTAATTCTGTTATCATAACAGCCATATGGCCGGTAAAATTACAAATTATTTCAAAGAAGTCCGATTGGAAATAAAAAAAGTTAATTGGCCCACCCGAGAGCAAACTATCCAGTACACCTTGATAGTTATCGGCGCTTCGGTGGCGGTGGCGATTTTTTTGGGCGCCATTGATTTTGGTTTTTCCACCCTAATAAACAAGTTTATTCTTTTTAGATAACCACAACTATGCCACGACAAGTTTTACCGGAGGAAAAAAATTGGTATGTAATTCATACTTATTCCGGGTATGAAGACGCGGTTGCCAAAAATCTTAAGCAAAGAATAGAGTCCATGGGTATGGAGGACAAAATTTTTAGCGTGCTTGTGCCTAAGGAAAAAAAGATTAAAATCAAAGACGGCAAGCGGAAAGCCACTGAGGAAAAGATTTATCCCGGATATGTTTTGGTGGAAATGGTCGTCACCGATGACTCTTGGTATATTGTCCGCAACACGCCGAATGTCACCGGGTTTGTGGGCGTTGGCACAACGCCCGTGCCGGTTTCGAACGCGGAAATCGAAATTCTTAAAAAAAGAATGGGGGTAAATGAGCCGCAGTTTAAAATGGAATACGAGGTAGGCGACAATATTAAAGTAACCGACGGGCCTTTCAAAGATTTTGACGGTAAGATTTCGGAAATAGATATGGAAAGGGGCAAGGTGAAAGTGCTGGTTAATATGTTTGGCCGCGATACGCCCTTAGAACTTGACTCGCTCCAAATTAAAAAGTTATAGTTAAAAAAGCTTTACCCCATACTAATCCCAGCGATGAATAATTTTCAGCAAAGTTCATCTGCGAATACGCCTGCGGCTCTATTTCTGCTAAAACAAAGTTTGTCGTTAGGATTATTACGGGGTGTAAGAACTCGTAAATTCACTCGTGGCTAACCGCCACTCATTCATTAACGATTTCTAACATGGCAAAGAAAATAAAAGCAGTTATAAAATTACAGATTCAGGCCGGTAAAGCCACGCCCGCGCCTCCTGTTGGCCCGGTTTTGGCCGCGCAAAAGTTGAACATTGGCGAGTTTTGCTCAAAATTCAACGAGGCCACGCAGAGCTTAATCGGCTTTAAGGTGCCTGTTGAGGTGACGGTTTTCGCGGACGGCACTTATAATTTTCGGTTAAAACAGCCCATTACCTCCGAGCTTCTAAAAAAGGCGGCGGCCATTGAAAAGGGCTCGGGCGAGCCGAACAAAAAGAAAGCGGGCAAAATCACCAAAGTTCAGTTAAGGCAGATAGCGGAAAAGAAAATGGCTGACCTCAATACCGACAATATTGAGAAAGCAATGAAAATCGTTGAGGGCACGGCCAGGAATATGGGCATTACAGTGGAGTAATGCCCATATTTGTTTCGGTTAGAGTTCATTAGTTAGAGTTCTTTGCAATATTATAAGAAGGAGTGAATGTAAAAATGAATAGACCACAAACATTAGGCGAGTGGCAGGAGATGTTTGATTCGATTTATGGCAAACATAACGCAAGCTATACGGTTTCGGATATCTTGCTTCATCTTATAGAGGAGATGGGCGAGATTGCCGAGGAGTTACGGAAAGAGAATACGCCGGAAGTTATTCTAAAACTTCCAGATATTTTTGCATGGCTGTTAAGTTTCTGTAATGCATGTGAACCAACGGCAGTTGATTTAGAAAAAGCAATTCGGAATAAATATCCCGGCGTCTGTCCCTATTGCTTCGCAGCGGATACCTGTACCTGTATTGCCAACGCCGAGCCGAAACCGACATACAAAAGCAATAGCCGTATGTTGGAGCCATTCAGAAATGCCGCAAAAGAAGGATTGACGCTCGACGAATGGCAAGGCCTGTTTGCCCGAATCTACGGGCGGGTGAACAAAATAAAAACCCAAATGCAGTTATGGCTGCACCTTTGGGAAGAAATCGGCGAGCTCAGCAAGGCCTTCCGCATCGGGAGACCTGATTTGGAAGAGGAAGTGGCGGATGTTTTTGCCTGGCTTATTGGTATTAGCAATAAATTGTTTATTTTTCTTGCCAATGTTACATGGAATGCATATCCGGGCAGGTGTCGTAAATGTTCTCAGAAAGAATGTCAATGCCAAACTATAACAGAAAGGGAGGTGTAAAAAGAGAACCCTTTCGTGTTGCACATTATACGCAACACGGGAGAAAAGTATCTACACAATCAATTTACTATTTGAGGAGGTAAGAAAATGGAAACTATTAGAACCGTTACTAGTGAAGTGGAACTTATTGCTATAACGTCCAATGCCGAAGAGCTAATTGAAGAGGCTGGCCGAACCTGCTATCTGAGTTTTGATAAAAAAGGACCCGACACAGCGCAGAAGCTTATCAGGGCGCTCGTTAAGAGTGGACATCATTCTGTTTTGGAGCACGGGTATGCGACATTCAGAATCAAAGGTGGTTCAAGGGCTTTTACCCATCAACTTGTTCGGCACAGGTTAATGGCGATTTCTCAGCAATCGCAGAGATACTGCAACGAGGATGACTTCAAAGTGATTATCCCGCCAGCAATTGAGAAGAATCTGGAGGCGCACGATATCTTCAATCAGGTCGTTGATTATTGTCGTTCTGCTTATGCTCAACTGCAGAAACTTGGCATAAGAAATGAAGATGCGCGCTTTGTCCTGCCAAATGCGGTAGAGAGCGAGATAGTTATCTCGGCGAACTTCCGCGAGTTGCGCCACATCTTTTGTGTGAGGTGCGCCCCCGCTGCGCAGTGGGAAATCCGCCGTATCGCGCTTCAAATGCTTCGGATAATGAAGGAGAAAGCGCCGACAGTGTTTGAAGATTTTATTATAGATGAAGAAAAGGGTATCGCAAGCACAGCGATAATATCATAGCACAATAGGGAATAGGAGGGTTCTACGGCTTTTGTGAAAACAGAAGCCGCACTTTTTTTATAGGGTTCTCAAA
>CAYHTF010000006.1:8528-19523 GCA_964359535.1 uncultured Candidatus Saccharibacteria bacterium
GGTTCTACGGCTTTTGTGAAAACAGAAGCCGCACTTTTTTTATAGGGTTCTCAAAAAAAATTCAGCGCGATTCCTGAATACTCTGGAATCGCGCTTTGTATTAAATGTATTAGGCGGCGAATGGATTCATTCGGCCTGGATACATGTGTTCGTAGACCCAAGCCACTTGTTCCCGGTCCCATTTTCGTTTTGTTTCCCTTTCCGTTAATGTTACCGTTACCGTTTGCGCTACAGGTTTCTTCTCCAGTACCAGCCAGGAATAAAGGCCGTAGCCAATTTTCCAGCCGGACGAGAAAATGCAGAAGAAAAGTAGGGCGCTAAATTGTTTCTGGGCAATTACCACGCTGGTTTCGCCAGAGTAGACCATTGACGGCAAAAAAATTGCCAAGGTTAAGATAACGCCCAAGGCCGTGAGCGCCTGAATTAAAATAACTTTCATCATCAATTCCTGAAACATCTCATCCTCCCTCATAGATTATGATGTGAAGAACTTAACGCAAAAAACGATTTTTCAGTATAGCGTTTTTTTTTGAAAAAGTATATACTATAATAACTTAACCTTTGCGAACTATGGCTCAGGCAATGTCGTTAATGTCAAATACCGCCATCAGAAGGCATTTAGCCCAAGGCGCAGTTGTGATTGACCCTTTTCAAGAGCGGCATTTGGGTACTTGCGCATATGATGTTTCATTGGGCGAGTATTATTTTCGTGAACAGCATCCCAGAGGCGGTATTGGCACATATAGCCCGTATTCGGAAAAAGACATTTTGCGTGTCTGGGGCGCGGCTCAAAAAGCCGAGCCAATAAGCGTTTGGCTGAACGGCACGGCCAATCACGGCATTGAGGGCATTAAGCCCGATGACTTGGTTATCTGGATTGCCCCGGGCGAAACGGTTTTGTGCCACACACAGGAGTTTATCGGCGGCCGGGGGGGGATAGTGACCACAATGATGAAGTCCAGGTCGTCTCTGGGCCGTAATTTTATTGAAGTTTGCAAGTGCGCGGGCTGGGGAGATGTGGGTTATGTGAATCGCTGGACAATGGAAATTACTAATAATTCTCGGTATTATCAGATTCCTTTGGTGGTGGGCCGGAGAGTGGCGCAGATTGTTTTTTTTGAAGTTGAACCCATTGAGCAAGCCAAAGCCGATTATGTCGCTGGCGGCAAGTATCAGACCGTTTCGGATTTGGAAGAGCTGAAAAAAAATTGGCGGCCGGAAATAATGCTGCCCAAAATGTGGAAAGATTATGAAGTTAATGGACAATAAACTCGGTCAATTCATTGTTTTTGAGGGCTTGGACGGCGCGGGCCGTTCCACTCAAGTTGAGTTGCTATGCAGGGCGCTCACGGCGGATGGCTATGATATTTTGAGTACGAAAGAGCCAACCGTCATTTCCGAGCCCGGCAAAAAAATAAAACAGATTTTAAGGGGCGAAATTATCGCTTTTCCCGAGGAACTGCAGGAGCTTTTTAGCCAAGACAGGGCCTGGCATTTGGAAACAATGATTGAACCGCATTTGCGAAAAAGCGAAAAAGCGATTGTTGTTTCGGACCGGTATTTTTTTTCAAGTTTTGCTTTCGGCTCAGCTTGCGGCGCAAAATTAGAATGGCTTTTTGAAATTAACAAAGATTTTTTATTGCCCGATATGCTGTTTTTCGTGGAAGTTAGTCCGGAAATTTGTATGAAGCGAATTGAAAGCAGGGGTTATGTTAAAGAATTGATGGAGCGAAGAGAATTGCTGGAAAAGGTTAGCGTGAATTATCAAAACATATTAAAATCTTTTCACGATAAAACAAAAATAATTATTATCAACGGCGAAGAGCCGATAGAAACAATAGCCCAAAAAATATATGAAAAATTTAGCCAAAATTATTGACCAGACAAATATCAGGCCCGAAGCGAAGGCAGGGGATATAAAAAAGACAGTTCGGGAAGCCAAAGAATTTGGTTTTCGCGGCGTATGCGTCAATCCCAAATGGGTAAAATTAACGGCGCAAGAATTAAAAGGAGCGGGTGTGAAAACCGTTGTTTTAATTGACGGCCCAATGGGCATGAGTAGCCATCAACGGAGGGCAGCCCTAAGTAAAAAAGCAAAAAAAGACGGGGCGAACGAGCTGGATATTGTGCTCAATATCGTTGACTTAAAATATGAACGGTATCAAAAAGTTTTGGCCGATCTGAAACCCCTTTGCCGGATTTTGCCTGTAAAAGTCATTATTGGTTCTGGATATTTAACAGATGAGGAAATTATCAAGGCCGCGGAGCTGGCCCAAAAAGCCGGCGCGATTTGCGTGAAAACCGCCACTTTCAAAGACCCCTTAGAAAACAGGGAATTGGCGGAGAAAGCGCGGCATCTTAAATTGATGAGAAAAGGCGCGCCCGGGCTTTTGATTAAAGCGTCGGGAAATATCAAAACCTTGAAAGATGTCCAGACGATGATTAGAGCTGGAGCGGACATCGTGGGGACAAGTTCGGGGGTTGAAATAGTGAGGAGCTGGAAAAGAAATTAAAAATGTAAAATGAAAAGTGAAAAACGACAATCTAAAATCTAAAAAGTAAGCGCTCGTTCTTTTTTAATTTTTTTTTGTGGTTTTACATTTTTCATTTTTAGTTTTTCATTTATGCCATACGAACCTACCATCGGGCTCGAACTTCATATTGAGCTCAAAACATTATCCAAGATGTTCTGTTCCTGCCCGAACGACCCTGACGAAAAACAGCCCAATGTGAATGTTTGCCCGATTTGTCTGGGGCATCCGGGCACTTTGCCAGTAATAAACGAAGCGGCGGTGAGGGCGGTCATAAAAACTGGCTTGGCTTTGAGTTGCCAGATTCCAGAACATTCAAAGTTTGACCGCAAGAATTATTTTTATCCGGACCTGCCCAAAGGTTATCAGATTTCCCAATATGATGAACCGCTATGCTTGAACGGCTCTCTTGAAATTGACGGAAAAAAAATTCGCATTAGGCGTATACATTTAGAGGAAGACACCGGGCGACTCCAGCACCCCGAAGGCGAAAAATATTCTTTAGTTGATTTTAACCGCGCGGGCGTGCCTTTGATGGAGCTGGTCACCGAGCCGGACATAGTTTCGGCCAAAGAGGCGAGAAAATTTAGCGAGGAACTTCAGCTTATCTTGCGTTATCTTAATGTTTCCGCGGCGGATATGGAAAAAGGCCAAATGAGATGCGAGGTGAATATTTCATTGAGTGAACCGGGAGCGGAATTAGGCACAAAGGTAGAGGTAAAGAATTTAAATTCTTTTCGGGTCGTGGAAAAATCTACTGAATTTGAAATAGGCCGCCAAACGGAAATTTTGGAAAATAAGGGGGAAATAAAGCAGGAAACTCGGGGCTGGAACGATAAGAAAGGAGCCACCGTCAGCCAGCGGGAAAAAGAAGCGGCGCATGATTATCGTTATTTCCCGGAGCCGGACCTGCCCTCTCTTCGATTGGGCGCGTTGGATTTTGTCGCGCCGATAAAAGCTGAAATCCCGGAACTGCCTCAAGAGAGGCGGGCGCGGTTGACTCTTGAATACGGCATCAAGACCGCGGAAGCGGAAATTTTTACAGTTAATAAGGATTTGGGCGAGTATTTTGAAAAAGTAGTGTCCGAATTGGCTGAATGGGCCAAAGCGAAAGAAATAGGGGATATGAAAATAGCCCAAACAGCGGCCAATTATCTTGTCAGCGATTTAATGGGGCTTTTTGAGGGTGTTGGTTTTAGCGCCCTTAATTGCCCTATCACTGCCGAAAATTTCGCCGAGTTTATCAGTATTGTCCATAAGGGCGAAATTTCTAGTAAAATCGCCAAGTCCTTGCTTTTGGAAATGTTCAAAACGGGCGATGACCCGTCGCGTATTATCGAGGAAAAAGGCCTGTCCCAAATGACCGATGTTTCGGAAATTGAAAAGGCGGTCAAGGAAATTATTGGGCAAAATCCAAAAGCCGTGGCGGATTTCAAGGCGGGCAAACAAAATGTCTTGCAATTTTTGGTAGGCGCGGCTATGGCCAAAACAAAAGGTTTGGCCGAGCCAAACACCTTGCGAGAACTGTTCAAAAAACTGCTTAATTGAAAATGTTTTTTCGACAGGAACCGCCCCGACAAATGGCGGGGCGGAGTATGTCATTTTCCGCGATCGCGGGTTATTTCAATAAAGATAAGCGTAAAATCAATACTGAGTTAGCGCTAACGCCAAGAAGGAGTTTTAAGAATAGAGAATTTTCGTATTTCTTTTTCGGCTGATTTAGCAGTACCTATCCAGCGAATTTGTTTGTCTCTTTTGAACCAGGTCATTTGGCGTTTGGCGAATTGGCGGGTATGTAAATTAATCAATTTTTCTATCGTGACCTTGCTGGGCAAGGTCATCCATTCGGCATAGCCAATGGTGTTTTGTAAAATTGGCGTCCAGCCGTATTTTTTTATCAATGTTTTAACCTCGTCTTCTAGTCCTTGTTTGAACATTTTAGCGATTCTTTTTTTTATCCGCCGTTCCAGTTCTTTTTGGCCGGGATTTACGCCCAGTAGGAGGCAATTAAACTGCGGTTTTCGCGCCAAAGGCCGCGTTGCGCCCGCTGATTTAGCCATTTCAATGGCCCGAACGAGCCGCCTCTTGTTGTTTTTGTCTATGGTTTTGGCTCGTTGTTTGTCCAGTTTTTTTAGGAGTTTGAAAAGTTGGGCAGGGGATTGGGTTTCAAGCTTTTGCCGCAATTCCGAGTTGGCTTTTAATTTAGGAAACTGCCAGCCCTCAACGACCGAGTAGATATAAAAAGCGGTGCCGCCAACTAAAAAAGGAATCTTGCCTCGCCTTTGAATATCCTTTATTGTTTTAATCGCCAATTTTTGATATTCCGCGACATTAGATATTTGATTTGGCTTGATAATGTGAAATAAATGATGTTGTATGTCTTCAACCCTTTTAGATTTTTCATTATCGTTTTTCATTTTTCGTTTTTCATTTTTCGTTTGAAATGGCGATGCCGTCCCAATCGTCATTTCCCTGTATATTTGTCGCGAGTCAGCGCAAACAATCTCGCCGTTAAACTTTTGGGCGAGTTTTAATGCCAGATCGGTTTTCCCGCTGGCCGTAGGGCCGAGGATGACCACGAGCTTATCCGAATTTTTAATTTTTAATGGCACGGTTTTGAATATGGGATTTATGACTTTTCGTAACATCTGCTCTCTTCTCGCTTTTTCCTCGGCTGGCACGGTATCTGCCATATGATAGGCGGCGGTGCCAGCTCGGGGAGAATATTTTGCAATATATGCCTGCTTGAAGTGGGCTTTTTTCATTACTTCAATGGTCTTGTCGAACTGTTTTTTGGTTTCGTCTGGAAAACCCACGATAATATCCGTGGTGATGACAACTTCGGGCATCGCTTTTCTAATCTTGGCGATAAGTTTCAGATAGTCAGCCCGAGTGTAATGCCGATTCATCTTTCTTAAAATTTCGTTGTCCCCGGACTGAAAAGGCAAATGAACATATTTTATTATCTTGTTATTTTTGGCCATTTCGGCAATTAGTTCATCGGAGAAATCTTTGGGGTGATTGGTCAAAAACTTAACCTTAAAATCGCCAGGCAAAGCGGTGATTTCTTGCAAAAGTCCGGTAAAATTTGGATATGAATTTACATTTTGCGCCACCAGGGTTATTTCTTTAACTCCATTTTTTATCAACCCTTTTGTCTCTTTGATGATTGCTTTGGATTCGCGGTATTTTTCTCGGCCTCTGGTGTATGGCACCACGCAATAGGCGCAAAAATTATCGCAGCCCTCGCCGATAGTGATTAACCCGCTTAGGGGCGGGAACTTTTCTAAATCCTTGAACTTTTTAATTTCAACGCCCATTTTTTCAAATGATTTTTTGTCTGCGTCCAAAACGCACCCTGTTAAAATTATTTTTGCTTTCTTATTTATATTTTTAATATTTAATACATAGTTTTTAATTCTATCCACTGATTTTTGCCTTACCGAGCACATTAAAATTACAACCAAATCCGCCTTGCTTAAAACAGGGGACTGCTTATAGCCCTTTTTCTGAAAAAGTTGGCTTATCCGTTCCGCGTCCGCTTTATTAAATTGGCACCCGAACGCGACAATATAGTATTTCATAAGCATTTTATAACAAAAAAACACCTCCGTAGCAATGGAGGTGTTTTTACAACAGGCGGTTTTACGGCTGTTTAACAGGAATGTTTATCGTACCCTCGCCTTGCAATCCTCCGGCTCCGCCAGATTCGGTTTCCACCTGGACTTCAACCTGCTTTAATTGCGGCAGTTGAGGTTTAACTGGCTGCTGGGGGTTCACTTTGGCTGGCTTATTGATTTCGGGCTTGTTAGTAACGGGCCTGTCGGGGTTTTGATCAATTTTCTCTTGCTCTATTTTGAATTCCTGTCTTTGCTGTGTTTTTTGCGCCGTGAGAGCGTTTTGATAAGCGGCGTTCACTTGGCCAAAGGCCTCGCCGATTTTGTTTTCGCTCAACGCTTTTTTGGCCTCCTCCAATTTCTTTTTGGCGTTTTCCGTTAAGCTTGGAACAGCCCCGCCTGATTCTGGCGAAGGAGCCAAATTGGAAATCATTTTTTCAACTTTCGTCATCTGCTCAGCAATAGAACGCGCAGTGTCCGCGATTTTTGCTTCGTTCACCGGGTTTATGAATAATTCTTTAGCGCCAGTGGCGTTTCCCTGTTCCATATCGTTCAGTTTTTGCGCGGTCTTAGCCCACATAATATCCTTTGCCTTTTCTAGCTCCGCCTTGATTTCTCTAGGCGCGGTGGCGGTAGTTTCTCGAATAATTTCCATCTGCCGCACTTCGTTGCCGCCAAGCTGTTTTATGTATTCGGGAAGCAGATTCTTTACTTGGACCGGCATTGCTTTAAGCTCTGCTTGGATTTGACTCACGGCATTTTGTCGAGCTTGAATAAGCGCTTCTTTCGCGGCTTCAGGCGCTTTGGCTTCCATTATTTTCATTATTTCAATGGTTTGAAATGCCTTGAACTCTGAGCCGTCTTTTGTTTCCAATTCCCGGTTTAAGCTATCGGCTAAAATACGCGGTGAATCGCCCAGTTTTGTAACATTCGCAGTCATTGTTGAAGCAGCTTCGTCTTTGGCTTCAGTTAGGGCGGAGTAGGCCTCAGGCGTGATATTCTTTTCTATTTTATTCAGTATTTTTTGCTGTTTAACGCCTTTTTCCACCAGTTTTTCAATCAACGCGCTTATTTTTGGATTGTTTTGAACGGTTTCCTTGATTGCATTGGCGGCGCTGTTTAATTTTACGGTCTCGGCTTGATAATTATCAAGCGCTTTTTTGATTGCTTGCGTGTTTGTCGGGCTTGTCTCCGCGATTTTTTTGGCTTCAACTAATTTCTCGTTGGTGAATTTCAGCCTTAGCTCAGCTTTTTTCACCGGATTGAATGTCACAGCTGACTGAATAGCCCGCGACCAGTTCTTTAGGAAATAAAACGGGCTATTGGGAAGCAGGGTTGGCTCGGAAACTCCCAGCTGAGCGGCGGTAACGGTTTCATCAAGCGCGACCATTTGCTCGGCCGCCGCGCTATTCTCTGCGCCAGTCGGCGCGACTGCCTCTTGTGCAAAAACGATTCCCGTCGCGGCAAGGTAAAGTACCGCAACCGCTAAAATTTTTTTTGTTGTTTTCATTGTAGTGTTATGATTTTATATTTTATTTACGACCTTTCGTTTAGAAATTAGTAATTAGAAATTAGAAATTCGTTAGTGTATTTGCTCTTTTTTCTCTCTTAAAAAATATCGCCATTGCTCCAAAAATTCGATAAATAAGGAAAATGGCATATCAAACAGCGCGGTAAAAAGCATTGAAATAAAATTGTATCTTTGCCATTTGCCCGATAGCCAGCGGCCTACCCTCACGAGAGGCAAGGCAAAAAAATCAACGATTATACTCAAAAGACCTTCTTTTTCATCCATTACATGAAGTTCTTTGGCGCGCTCGCGCATTTTAGCGCCGGCGAACGCGATTAAGGAGACAAAAACAATAAATATGATAGGGGATAGGAACGGAAATCGCAAGCGATAAAGTCCCCAGACAATAATGCCCGCGGAAACGCAAAAGCTCAAAAGATAGATAAAGGTGACCACGAACGAAAGGATAAAGCCGCGTTTTTTTCTTGGGCGGATTTCATAAGTGTCCTGTTTTTCCGCTTGATAAACGATTTTCATTGTTTCGGCCGTCACATAAGTCAGGTTTTCTTTGGGCGGATATTTGATGGTGGCCACCAGCAATATCATTAATAAGGTTGGCACCAAAACATCAATCCCCAAAGCAAAATATTGCAAACGGCCGCTGGTGTATTTGGTAAGGGGTATTTCTAAGGCGATGAGTACGGCGATTTTGGTGAGAAAAATGGAAACCGTGGAATAAATCGCGGCCCGGCGCAAACGCGATTTCAATGTCTTTAATCTTTGCTCGTAAGCGCGGCGCACCAAGGCCTCCAGCGCTGACGGCTTGGCGATTTTTTCAGCCGCGTCTTTGGGATTGTCGGCAATAATGTCGCCCAGCAAAAGATATGGCGTGTCGTACTTTTCACAGATATGATAAAATCTTTCGGCCAGCGGGTGATTCAAGTCCCGCTCTATCTGCTCCCAAATTTCATAGATATGTTCGGCTATTTCTTGTAGGATTTCAGATGAGGGGTCAGCCCATTCCGAGAATTGTTCTTTGAGTAAACTATAAGAGATAAGGGCGGGGTCTAATTTGAATAGCGCTTTTTGAACCGCGATATAAATCTGGGTTTTTCTATCTTGCTCGTCCAGGCCGCTCACTTTAATTTTTTCCAGCATTATCTCGGTCATATAGCGGATAAGCGCCCTTTCTTTAATCGGCCGAGACAGCGTTTTTTCTATTTCGCAGGCCGCGATTTCCAGAATCCAGTTGTAAAGCTGGATTTTCAGTTTTTCTTCGTTTGTCTGGCTGTGATTGAGTATGTAAATATACTTTTCAATGATTTTCTGTGTTTCTGACACTTTGGTTTCTTCAATGCGGTCGTTGGGAAAATGGCCGTTGCGGATAAGTTCCAAAAGTAATGACTCGGCCACATTTTCGCCGTTTCCTTTCAAAAACAATCGGCGCTTCAAAACGCGCCCGATAGCGGTTCGGCGCATCAAATGTTCTTCCCGCCAGTCAACTACTTCTCTTACTTTTTCGTAAAAACTCGCCACGCGGGAGGCGACTTCGTCAACATGCAAAGTAGAAACGCCGTCTTTGGGCTGTTTGGCGTTATACCAGCTTTGATAGCGCTGAATGAGCTTTTGCGTAGATTGGGATAATTGAGACATTGAGGTTGTTTGAAAATTTATTTTTTGATTTCGGCTATAAACTTCCCTAACTTCATTTTTCCAATATCGCCTTTGCCGCGTTCGCGAACGCTCACGGATTTCGCTTTCAGTTCTTTGTCACCCACGATTAAAAGATAGGGGACTTTCTGCATTTCGCCTTCGCGAATTTTTTTACCCACGGTTTGAGCGTCTGTTTTGGCTTCAACTCTTATGTCGGCCTTTGCCAAACCTTTGGCGATTTCTTTGGCGTACCGGCTGTGCTTGCTCCCCACCGGTATTACCCAGCACTGAACAGGGGAAAGCCACAAGGGCAAAGCGCCCGCGTAATGTTCAATCAGAATGCCGATAAATCTCTCCAAAGAGCCGTAAATCGTGCGGTGGAGCATTACCGGCCGCTGTGGTTTGCCTTTTTCGTCAATGTACTCAAGTTGAAAATTTTCGGGCTGGGCGAAATCAAGCTGTAAGGTGCCGCATTGCCAAGTTCGGCCGATAGAATCTTTCAAGTGAGTATCAATTTTCGGGCCGTAAAACGCGCCGTCGCCAGAATTGATTTTATAAGGCAATTTCATCGCCTTTAGTGTTTTTTCCAGAATTTTTTCCGCCAAGTTCCACGATTTCAACTCGCCCGTGTATTTTTCCGGCCGGGTGGAAAGCTCCATATGAAAATCGCGGAAACCAAATGCCTTGTAAAACTTCAACGAGAGTTTGAGCACTTTTTTAAGTTCGTCCTCAACCTGTTCCGGGCGGCAATAAATATGGGCGTCATCTTGAGTGAAAGCGCGGACTCGGAAAAGACCGTGCAAAGTGCCGGCCAATTCGTGGCGGTGCACCAGGCCAAGCTCGCCGACTTTCATTGGCAGTTCTTTATATGACTTTGGCCTTTCTTTGTAAATCAAAAGGCCGCCCGGGCAATTCATTGGCTTAATCACTTGCCGGCCCTTGTCTATTTCGGAAAAATACATATTTTCCTTGTAGGTCTGCATATGCCGGGAAGTATGCCAAAGCTCCTCTTTGAGCAAGATTGGCGTTGAGACCTCCTCGTAGCCCGCGGTTTTGTGTTCCGCCCGCCAGTATTCAATCAGCTTATTGCGCAGAAAAAGCCCCTTGTCGTGCCAGAAAGCCATGCCGGGCGCTTCTTCGTGAAAAGAAAACAAATCAAGTTTCGCGCCAAGCTTGCGATGGTCTCTTTTTTCCGCTTCCTCCATCATTCGCAAGTAATCGGTCAATTCTTTTTCGGTTGAAAAAGCCAAGCCGTAGACGCGGGTGAGCATTGGATTTTTTTCATCGCCTTTCCAGTAAGCGCCAGCCACTTTACTCAGCTTGAAGGCCTTTGGGTCAATCTCTCCGGAATTTTTGATGTGCGGCCCGGCGCATAAATCCGTGAATTCTTGAAACTTGAAACTTGAAACTTGAAACATTTTTGAATCGGCGTTTTTCATGAGGTCGGCAATTAATTCTATCTTATAGGATTGATTTTTAAATATCTCATTTGCCTCTTCTGGGGAAAGAGTTGTTTTCGTAAATGGCAGATTCTGTTTTATCAGCTCCCGCATTCGTTTTTCAATTTTTGGCAAATCATCCGGAGTGATTTTTGCCTCGGCCAAGTCAAAATCATAATAAAATCCATTATCAATGGCCGGGCCAATGCCAAACTTAACATTCGGATACATTTCCCGAACCGCCG
>CAYHTF010000006.1:19623-20931 GCA_964359535.1 uncultured Candidatus Saccharibacteria bacterium
TCAATGGCCGGGCCAATGCCAAACTTAACATTCGGATACATTTCCCGAACCGCCGCGGCCATAATATGGCTTAGCGAATGGCGGATTATTTCTATTTTCACATTTTTTTCTTGACTTTTTTGCATATTTTTATTAGGCCTCTATTATTTCCTCAATCGCTTCGGCGATTATTTTGGGCGAGCCGTCCCGCATATCCACTCTGCCGGAAACAAAAACGATTTTGTTGGTTTGAAACGCGGCCGGATTCCGTTCCAAAATGCTCGGAAAAGCCACCACCTCCACTTTACTCGTTTGATCTTCCAGATTCACAAAAGCCATTGGCTGGCCGGCCTTGGTAACAATCCGTTTGATGCTGGAAATAATGCCCCCGATTTTCACTCGTTTATTCAGCAAGTCGCGGTTTATTTCTCTTAAGGCAATAGCTTGGGACGCGATTATGTGTTTAACCGCTTCCAGCGGATGGCTCGTGACGAAAAGTCCGAGCAGTTCTTTTTCCCATTCCAATTTTTCCTGTTCCGTAGCCGGGCTGGCTGCGCTCATTGCCAAAGTGGCATTTTTGAAATCCGAATTATTATCAAACAGGCCTTTTTGGCCGCTGGCCGTGTTCTGCTGTTTTTTGCGCGCCCATTCCAGCAGTTTTTCCAAATTAACCAATAATTGTTTCCTTTCTGCTATTTTGTCAAAAACGCCGGCTTTAATCAAGGCCTCGAGCGACCGCTTGTTCAAATCTTTGGAAGCCACGCGATTGACAAAATCTTCAACGGTTAAAAACGGCCCGGCTTTTTTTCTTTCCTCAACAATGGCTTCAACGATATTCGTGCCCACATTCTTGATGGCCAAAAGTCCAAAGCGGATTTTATTTTCTTCGGGCACCACGGAAAACTGCCGATAGCTTTCGTTGATATCCGGCGGCAAAACATCAATGCCCATTGCTTTGCTTTCTTCAATCAAAAACGCCACCCGTTCCACATCCGCTTTCTCGGCCGTCATCACCGAAGCCATAAACTCCAGCGGATAATGCGTTTTCAAATAGGCGGTTTGATAAGCAATGGTAGCGTAGACCACAGCATGCGACTTGTTGAAGCTGTAAGAGGCGTGGGGTTCAATCCAACTGAAAACTTTTTCCGCGATTTCCCGCGAAACATTATTTTTAACGCAACCCTCAATAAATCTTTGCTTTTGCGCCTGCAAAAGTTCTTTTATTTTCTTGCCGATGGCTTTTCGCAAAATGTCAGCTTCGGACAAAGTGAATCCGGCCAATATCCGAGCTATTTGCATAATCTGCTCTTGGAAGATGGGCAGGCCGTA
>CAYHTF010000007.1:0-1399 GCA_964359535.1 uncultured Candidatus Saccharibacteria bacterium
GCTCCGCGGGTAGGATTCGAACCTACAACTTACTCCTTAACAGGGAGCCGCGCTACCATTGCGCCACCGCGGAATAACGAAATATCGACATATCGAGTTTCGACATATCGAGATGTCGAAATGTCGATATCTCGACATTTCGAGATTATTATATCTCGCTGGAACATTTTTTACAAACGCGGAATTTTTTGCCCGCTTCGGTTTTGTAGCCAATTCTTGAGGGTTGGCCGCATTTTGGACAGACGAGCTGGGCGTTGGAAATGGCCAAAGGAGCGGGCTTGGAAATCACTTGGCCTTTATCGCCGCTTTTCTTGGCTTTGACATGCTTTTTGCGCATATTTATAGCGTCAACCGCAATTCGGTTCTCGTCTTTGAGAACATCTATCACTTTGCCTTTTCTGCCCTTGTCTTTGCCGGAGATTATTAAAACTTGGTCGCCTTTTTTTATTTTCATATTTATTTTTTGATGGGGAAACCGATTAAACGCAAAAGCTCCATTCCCTCTTCTCGGGTTTTGGACGAGGTGGCGATTGTAACTTCAAAACCGAAAATCATTTTTATCTGCTCGGGCATTATCTCTGGGAACACAATATGCTCTTTGAAAGCCACTGTCAAGTTGCCGCTCTTGTCTACCGCTTTGGGGTCAATGCCTCGGAAGTCGCGAGAGCGCGGAAAACCCACACCGATTAAGCGCTGTAAAAAATCATACATCTTTTTGCCGCGCAATGTGACCATAGCGCCAACAACCGAACCTTCCCGCAATTTAAAACCGGCGATTGATTGCTTGGCTTTGGTGAGCACCGGCCGCTGACCTGTGATTAAAGATAGGTCGTTGAGAATTGCCTCTTGGGTTTTTTTCAAATCGTCGCCAGTTTTGCCAGAAATTAAACGGCCAAAACCGGAGTTGACCACAACTTTGACAATCTTGGGCGCGGCTAAATCATTTTTGTAGCCAAATTTTTCTTTCAAAGCCGGCACTGCCTGTTTTTTGTATTTTTCCTGTATGGTAATCATACTATAAGTATATTAAATGACCTCTTTGGCCAAAGCAATAATTTTATCAAAGCTTTTCTCTTTCAATTCTCTAGGAATGGGGCCGAAAATGCGGGTGCCCTTGGGATTTTTTGTTTTGGCGTCTAAAATAACCACCGCGTTTTCGTCGAAACGGATATATGAACCGTCGGCTCGGCGATACGGCTGGCGCTGACGCACAATAACCGCCCGGACAACTTCGTGCTCTTTGACTGGCCGCCTGGGTTCGGCTTTTTTGATAGCGCAAACTATGACATCGCCCAATCGGGCGTACCGTTTTCGGGTGCCGCCAAGCACATGAAAACACTGTGCGATTTTCGCGCCGCTGTTGTCGACTACTTTTAACATTGTTTTTGGCTGTATCATG
>CAYHTF010000007.1:1499-16726 GCA_964359535.1 uncultured Candidatus Saccharibacteria bacterium
GATTTTCGCGCCGCTGTTGTCGACTACTTTTAACATTGTTTTTGGCTGTATCATGAATTTACAGTTTTATCACTTTCCACTTTTTGTCTTTGCTTATCGGATTACATTCCTCAATCGTAACTTTATCTCCCGCCTTTAAATCGCTCCCTTCGTAATGGGCTTTATACTTTTTGTGCACTTTATATCTTCGGCGATATTTTGGGTGCTCTTTTATTCTTTCCACTGCCACCACCACGGTTTTTTGCATCTTGGTGGAAACAACGACGGCTTTAAGATGTTTTTTGGGCATATTGTTCTTGACTGATTAAAGTTAAAATACGGGCGATGTCTTTTTTCAAATGGCGAATTTCTCTCACATTCTTTACTTTGCCCGAAGCCAAATCAAAACGCAAGGCCCGGCACCGCGAACGGCTGTCCTGCAGTATTTTTTGCAGTTCCCCTTTTTGTTTTAATTTTAGTTCGGTAATCTGCATATTATTTGATAAATTTTGTTTTTATGGGCAGTTTAGCGCCGGCTTTTCGAAAGGCCTCCTGCGCCTGATCTTCGGGAATGCCATCCAGTTCAAAAATCAAACGGCCGGGCTTTACCGGAAAAGCGTAAAACTCCACCGCGCCTTTGCCCGCGCCCATAGGCACTTCTGTGCCCTTTCGGGTGATGGGCTTGTCTGGAAAAATCCTAATCCAAAGTTTGCCGCGTTTTTTCAAATATCTGGTAATAGTGCGCCGAGCCGCTTCAATCTGGCGGCCGCTTATCCATTTTGGCTCCATAGCTTTCAAGCCGAAAGAACCAAAAGCCAAACGGGTGGCTCTGGTTTCCACACCCTTACTGCGGCCTTTTCGCCACTTGCGGTGTTTAACTTTTTTGGGCATCAGTACGGACATATAAATAGTTAGTTAAACCTGTCTCCTTTGTAAATCCAAACTTTGACGCCCACCATCCCGTAGGTGCAATGGGCTTCGGCTTTGCCGTAATCAATGTCGGCGCGCAAGCTCCCTCTCGGTAAACGGCCGGAGCTTAGCCATTCTGTTCGGGCAATACTGGCGCCGTCCAAGCGGCCGGCTACTTCCACTCGGGCTCCTTTCACTTCTTTATTGGCCACAATCTTTTCCAAGGCCTGCTTTAAGGTTCTCCTGAACGGCATTCTTTTTTCCAAAGAAACCGCTATCCATTTGGCGGCCAAAACTGATTGAGTCCAGGGATTTTTGACTTCCCTGATTTCTATTTTTAAACCCTTGGCTATCGCGCTGTTTTTGAGAATTTTCTTTTCCATTTGCGTTTTGAGCGCTTCAACGCCCTTGCCGCCCCGGCCGATAATCAAAGCGGGCCGGCAGGAAAAAATAAGAACAACGGTTCTGCCCGGGGAACGTTCTATTTCCACTTTTTCCACTTCGGCGTCCTGTAAGGGCTTTTTCAAAAACTCGCGGATAGCAAAATCTTCCCGCAAAAATTTAGCTGGTTTTTGGCCGTAATAACCTCTGGATAACCAGTCGGCCATGCTTTTCATTCTAAATGCTTTTGGGTGAACCTTGTGCGCCATATTATTAAAACGCTTTTCGTCTAAACATTTTCATCGCCGCTCCCCCTGCCCGCGTTTTTCTGTTTTCTCTTGTTTGTTTTTGCCGTTCTGGAGAGCCGGCTGGCCGAACCTTTTTCGTTTTTTGCGCGCCCTCTTGCCGGGTTGTCTTTTCAATTGGCTTCTGGGTTCCAGCGGTTAATTCCGCGGCCGCGCTTTCGCGCTCATTAAGAGTTAAAATAATATGGCTGGTCTTTTTTTGAATAGTCATTCCCCTGCCCCGCGCTCTTGGCCGCCATCTTTTAAGTTTCGGTCCTTCGTCTATCGTGATTTTTGAAACAAAAAGCCCTTCGATTGACTGATGAAAATTATTTTTGGCGGCGGCCAGGCCGGACTGCAAAAGCTTAGCCAGCGGCAAAGAGCCCCGCTTGACGGTATTTTTTAAAAGATATTCGGCGCTGTTCACTGATTTGCCGCGGATTAAATCCGCCAGTAACCGCAGTTTTCTGGGCGCTATCCTTAAATAATTAAGTTTAACAATAATTGGCGGCATAATATAAATCACTTGGCGGTTTTAACAGCCGCTGTTTTATCCTGTTCTTTTGCTTTGGCTTTGCCTTCGATCTCTCTTTGCATTTTACCTCCGTGCCGGCCGAACTTGGTGGTGGGAGAAAACTCGCCCAGCTTATGGCCAACCATTTCCTCGGTCACGGAAACCGTTATAAAGTCTTTGCCATTATGAACTCCAAAAACAAAACCCACCATTTCGGGAGAGATAGCGCAGGCGCGCGACCAGGTTTTGATAATATCTCTCGCGCCCGGCTTGAAATTCTTGAGCTTCCTCAATAATTTATCGTCTAAATATGGGCCTTTTTTAATACTTCTTGGCATAACATTAACCGCGCTTTTTCTTTACTCGCCTTTTTATGATATATTTATTTGTCCAACTGCGTTTGCGCGTTTTGACTCCGCGGGCTATTTTCCCCCACGGCGTTTTGGGCGCTTTCATACCGATAGAAGAACGGCCCTCGCCGCCGCCGTGCGGATGGTCAACCGGATTCATCGCAATGCCTCTAACTCTAGGCCGAACCCCCTTGTGCCGAGTTTGCCCGGCTTTGCTGGCTCTTTGGTACCGGTGCTCCGGGAAAGAAACAGCGCCAACAGTAGCATAGCATTCTTGGGGCACTTTGCGCAATTCTTTTGAAGGCATTTCCAGATGAGTGAACTTGCCCTCCTGCGCCAAAACCTTGGCCGAAGACCCGGCGGACCTGATAAGCTTGCCGCCCTCTCCTGGCTGAACTTCGATATTATGCACCTCGTAGCCAACCGGTATATTTTTAAGCTTTAAGCGATTGCCCAAAACCGCTTTGGCGTCTTCTTGAATGATTACTTCATCTCCAGGTTTCAAGCCGTGGGGCGCCAGCGAATATCTTTTCTGGCCGTCTTCGTACTGCAAAAGCGCGATAAAGGCGGTGCGATACGGGTCGTATTCCAGAGCCAAAACCTTGGCTTTTTGGCCGTATTTTTCCTGGCCAAAGTTAATTATGCGATAAAGTTTTTTCTCGCCCCCGCCCTTGTGGCGCGTCGTGATTCGGCCGGAACTGCCCCGTCCAGCGTTTCTTTTTAACGACAAAAGCAGGGCCTTTTCCGGCTTCTTTTTTGAAAGCGTTTTTTTGAAGCTTATCGTTTTCATAAAAAATTAACGGGGTAAAACTTCTATTGTGTGTCCGGACTTTAATTTAACAATCGCTTTTTTGTATCCCGGCCGCCAGCCCTGTACTCGTCGCGTTCTTCGTTTCTTGCCCAGCACCCTGATTATCCGCACATGCTCAACATCAACGCCGTACAAACCCTCCACCGCCTGTTTAACCTGTATTTTATTGGCCTCCGGGAAAATTTTAAAAACATACTGATTTTGCGCGGCCAAATCCCCGGCTTTTTCCGTGACATGCGGGCCTTTTAAGACGCGATAAGCTAATTCGGCGCCCCGGCCTTTGGTTTTGGCCGATGGTTTTGGCTGAGATTGCGGCTGGATTGCGATTGGCGTTTCTTTCTTTTCCGCTTTGGGTTTTCTAACCGGTTTTGGCTTTTCAGCCGAAAACTGCCCGCCGGCGGGCGAGGCAAGCCTGTCTTTCTTAGACAATTCTATTTTCTTTTTCTTTTTGAAGATATCAAGTAAAGCCATACAGCGAAATTTTTAATTTTTAATTTTTAATTTTTAAAAAGGTTTCTTCAATTACCTTGATTGATTCTTTGGGCAAAAGTAAATACTTGAATTTTAACAAGTCCAAAGCGTTTAAGTCCTTGGCCGGCGTTGTTTCCACTTTCGGGATATTTCTTGAAGAAAAAATAACATTTTTGTCGTTGGCCGGCAAAGCGATAATTGAACTCTTGGCTCCCCCGGGCAATTTCTTCAATAAATTCACCATTTCTTTTGTTTTAATCTTGTCCATTTTGAGGTCGTCCAAAACAATCAAAGAATTATCCAACGTTTTGGAAGAAAGCGCCATAAATAAGGCCTTTCTGGCCATTTTTACGGGAATAATTTTGGTGTACACTTTTTCGTTGGTCGGCCCGAAAGTGACTCCCCCGCCTTTCCACAAAGGCGAGCGGATTGAGCCATGCCGCGCCCGGCCCGTGCCTTTTTGGCGCCAGGGCTTTTTGCCCCCGCCCCTCACCTCTCCCCTATCCTTGGTGTGAGCATTGCTCTGCCTTCGGTTGGCCGCTTGGGAAACAACCACTTGGTGCAATAAATCCGCGTTTAATTTCACGCCAAAAATCTTTTCAGGCAACTGAGTTTGTCCAATAATTTCCCCTTTTTGGTTGTATAAATCGGTTTTCATATTTACCTTCTTGATTACCTGCCCCGTAGTGTCCCGAGCGGTAGCGAGGGACTACTACTGGGGTAAATATTGACTTTCATAAAAATTTGTGATATAGTATAGGCGCATTCATTTTCCACTAAATAAAATTATAGAACGAAAGGAGGTGGAAAAATGAAAACGATAAGTCGGATTTTTTTGGGAATGGCAATATTACTAGGATCCATCATGGTTTACGGATTTTTTTATGCCCAAGGACTGGATTTATTGTCGTTCCTACCACTCGCCCCGACAAATTGGGGGTCGGTGTGGTTTGGCCTAGCGGCGCTAGTAGCGTTAGCTATAGGATTCAAGTTAGCAGACTAACTGCTAGCTCCCATCGCACAGGGGAAATACTGTGCCTTTTTTATTGGCGCGCTAATTTTTGCGCCGAGAACAGATCTCTTTCCGCTTGAAAACTATTCTCGACACAAAAAATTATCCTCTTATTTCCAATACAGTATTACGCCTGCCGGGCACCGCTCCTTTGAGTATTAATAAATTCTTTTCCGTGTCAATTTTCACAATTTTCAAATTTTTCACGGACACTCTTTCAGCTCCCATTCGGCCCGGCATTTTCCGGCCCTTCATCACATGCTCTGGAAACGAACAGCCGGTTGAGCCCAAGGTTCTTTCTTCGTGCTTCACGCCGTGCGAGGCGCCTCGGCCGTGGAAACCCCATTTTTTGACCGCGCCCTGAAAGCCCTTGCCCTTTGAAACGCCGGAAACCTTTACCTTGTCTCCCTCGACAAACACCGAAACAACAATCGCATCGCCCTGTTTTACATCGAGAACATCATTTCTTAGCGGACGCCACTCTCGTAAATGTTTAAATTCTTTGCCTTTTTCGCCTTTTTTGATATTTTTTGTTTTGTTTTCGTAGCCGATTTGCGCGGCCTCGTATCCGTCCTGATTTTTTGTCTTTACCTGCAAAACAACACAAGGCCCGGCCGCAACCAAACTTACCGGAACAACCCTGCCCTTTTCGTTGTACACTTGCGACATACCAAGTTTTTTGCCTAAAATAAATTTCATATTATATTACGAACAAACCCTCCCCGCAGGGAGGGAATTCTACATCTTGATTTCAATATCCACTCCGGCTGGCAAGGTAAGATTAGTCAGGGCGTCAATAATCTTTGGCGCGGGATTTAAAATGTCAACCAATCGTTTATGGATGCGCATTTCAAACTGCTCCCTTGAGTCCTTATGCACGAAAGATGACCTGTTCACGGTATATTTGCGTATTTCCGTGGGCAAAGGAATCGGCCCCATAATTTCCGCGCCATACCTTAAAGCGGTCTCTACAATTTCCCGAGCGCTGTTATCAATAACTTTATGGTCGTAAGCCCGCAATTTAATGCGCAATTTGGGCTTAGCCAAATTTTCGTTTTCTGTTTTTTTGGTCGTCATTTTAAGAGCAAACTTCTCTATTTGACTATCTTGGTCACCACGCCAGCTCCAACCGTTCGGCCGCCCTCCCTAATGGCAAATCTTTGTTTTTCCTCCAAAGCCACGGGCACAATCAGCTTAACCTTCAAGCTCACAGTATCTCCAGGCATAACCATTTCCGTGCCTTCGGGCAAAGTAACATCTCCGGTCACATCGGTTGTTCTGATATAAAACTGGGGTTTGTAGCCCGCGAAAAACGGGGTGTGTCGGCCGCCCTCCTCTTTGTTTAAAACATAAATCTCAGTGTCAAACTCGGTGTGCGGGGTAATTGAACCGGGCTTGGCCAAAACTTGCCCCCTTTCTATATCTTCCTTTTTCAAGCCTCTCAGCAAAATACCGACATTGTCGCCGGCCCTGCCCTCGTCTAACATTTTGTTAAACATTTCCACGCTCACAGCCACGGTCTTTTGGGTGGGCCTAATACCAACCACTTCCACTTCCTCTCCTGGCTTTAAAACGCCTCTTTGTATTCTGCCCGTAGCCACCGTGCCTCTGCCTTCAATAGAGAAAACATCTTCAATGGCCATCAAAAACGGCTTATCAAGATCTCGCTCCGGTTCCTTAATAAACTCGTCAACTGCGGCCAGTAATTCGCCGATTGGCTTCATTGCCTCGTCATCAACTGAATCAACTTCCATTGCTTTCAAGGCCGAGCCGCGAATAATCGGGGTTGTATCGCCAGGAAATTCGTATTTCTTTAAAAGCTCCCTTAACTCGGACTCTACCAGCTCAATCATATCAGGGTCGGCCTGATCGGTCTTATTAAGGAAGATAACCAGCGAGGGCAAGCCAACTTGGCGCGCCAAAAGCACATGCTCTCTGGTTTGGGGCATTGGACCGTCCGCGGCCGACACAACCAAAATGCCGCCGTCCATCTGGGCCGCGCCCGTAATCATATTTTTGATGTAATCCGCGTGCCCCGGGCAGTCAATCAACGCGTAATGCCTGTTGGGTGTTTCAAATTCCACATGGCAGATATTTATGGTAATGCCTCGGGCTTTTTCTTCGGGAGCGGAATCAATTTCGTCAACTGATTTTTCCGAAGCGGAAAAACCTTTAAGGCGCGAATACTTAAGAATCGCAGCCGTTAAAGTTGTTTTGCCGTGGTCAACATGGCCAATGGTGCCAATGTTTAAGTGCGGCTTTGTCCTCTGAAACTTAATTTTTTCAGCCATATGTTTTTCTGAAACATGAAACATCAATAAAAATGTTTCAAGTTTCAAGTTATTATTTTTATACTATTTATATTATAGAAATCTAGATAAAAAGTCAATGATTTTGCCTATATTATTTTCTCCTTCCTTCAATAATCTCCAGCGCGATATTGCCCGGCACTTCTTCGTAATGATCAAACTCCATCGTAAATGTTCCGCGGCCTTTGGTAAAGGAACGGATATTTGTGGCATAGCCGAACATCTCGGACAACGGCACTTTGGCGTCAATTACTTTTAAGTTCAAACGGTCTTTGGTTTCTTCCACCCGGCCTCTCCGCGAAGACAGGTCGCCAATAGTGTCGCCAAAATAATCCGCCGGCACAATGACTTCCAATTTCATAACCGGCTCAAGTAAAACCGGGTTGGCTTTCCTAATGGCCGCCTGCAAAGCCATAGAGCCGGCGATCTTAAACGCCACTTCCGAAGAGTCAACATCATGATAGGAGCCGTCGTAAAGCGCCACCAAAACATCAACCAAAGGATAGCCGGCCACCACGCCCTTGGCAATGGCTTCTTTCACGCCCTTTTCAACCGCCGGAATAAACTCGCGAGGGATGTCTCCGCCCTTGATTTCGTTGACGAACTCAAAGCCCTTGCCCCTCTCCTGCGGCTCAACCCGCACCCAGGCGTGGCCGTACTGTCCGCGGCCGCCCGACTGCCTGATGTATTTGCCCTCGCCATTCGCTTCCAATTTAATCGTTTCTTTGTATGCCACCTGGGGCTTGCCAACATTGCCTTCCACTTTAAATTCCCGCCTTAACCGGTCAACAATAATATCAAGATGAAGTTCTCCCATACCGGAAATAATGGTCTCGCCGGTTTCAATGTCTGTATGCAAACGAAAAGTCGGGTCTTCTTCGGCCAATTTTTTCAAAGCAATCGCCATTTTTTCCTGGTCGGCCCTGGTCTTTGGTTCAATGCGAATGGAAATAACCGGCTCGGGGAAAACAATTTGTTCCAACATAATCGGCTTGTTTTCATCGCAAAGCGTGTGGCCAGTGCCGGTTTTTTTCAAACCAACGGTGGCCGCGATATCGCCCGCGAAAAGCTCGTTTATTTCAGTTCTCTCTTGGGCGTGCATTCTTAAAATCCGTCCCAGCCGTTCTTTCTCGCCAGTGAGCGCGTTCAAAACATACGAGCCCTTGGTTAAAGTTCCGGAATAAACCCGGAAATAAGTCAAAGTGCCGACAAACGGGTCCGAAGCGATTTTGAAAGCCAAAGCGGAAAACGGCTCGCTGTCGTCCGCTTTTCTTTCCTCTTCCTGGCCAGTTAAGGGATTTATGCCTTTGACTGGCGGCTTATCAATAGGGCTGGGCAGATACGCGCAAACCGCGTCCAGCATTGATTGAACGCCTTTATTTTTAAGAGCCGAGCCGCAAAGCACGGGCACAAGCTGATACTTTAACACCGCGCCTCTCAAAGCAACCCTAAGTTCATCAACGCCGATTTCTTTGCCGGCCAAGTATTTTTCCAAAAGCTCTTGGTCCTCGCCAGCGATTTTTTCTACCATTTTTGCCCGCCATTCTTTGGCTTTTTCCGTTAGAGCGGCCGGTATTTCTTCTTCAATTATAACTTGGCCATGACTGCCTTCCTGCTTGATAAACTTCATCGTCATTAAATCAATAGCGCCCTCAAAGCTGTCTTCTATCCCCACGGGAATTTGCAAAGCCACGGCAAAAGGAGTTAACCTTTCCAAGATGGAGGCCAAACTGTTTTCAAAATCAGCGCCCATTCTGTCTAATTTGTTAATAAAGCAAATTCTGGGCACTTGCCATTTGTCCGCCTGGCGCCAGACCGTTTCGGATTGCGGCTCAACGCCGGCTACGCCGTCAAAAACAACAACCGCGCCGTCAAGCACCCTTAAGGAGCGCTGGACTTCGGCGGTAAAATCAATGTGCCCGGGAGTGTCAATAATGTTGATTTGATATCCGGGCTTTTCTGATTTTATTTCAGCATCCCCTTCCGCCTGCTGGCGAGACAGGGGCAAAACAAAACTGGGCTGCCAAAAACAAGTCGTGGCCGCGGCGGTAATGGTGATGCCTCTTTCTCTTTCCTGCTCCATCCAGTCCATAATGGCCGCGCCCTCGTGCACTTCGCCGATTTTGTGAGATATGCCCGTGTAAAACAAAATGCGCTCGGAGACCGTGGTCTTACCGGCGTCAATGTGAGCAATGATGCCAATATTGCGATATTTACTGATGGGATAAGCCCGGGGCATAGGATTAAATGAAAAAATAAAAATGAAAAATGAAAAACGATAATGCAGGATCTAAAAAGCTACGGCCGGCGCAACCTTATTGATTTGCCGGAATTGGCTTATCCCGATTTTCATAATGTCAATGTTGACGATTTCACCATTCTCATCATAATCAACGACTACATTATTTTTCACATCAGAATCCACGCTTTTTTCAGCGCTTACCCTTATAGAAACAATATTTGAATTTTTATCGTATTTTATTTGTGGAGCCATATTACTTTACCATGTAAAGTGAGCAAAGGCGCGGTTGGCTTCGGCCATTTTGTGCGTGTTTTCCTTTTTCCTGACCGCCTCGCCCGTGTTGTTGCTTGCGTCAATAAGCTCGGCTGCCAATTTTTCTCTCATTGGCTTGCCCTTCTTGGCCTTGGCCGCGTTGATAATCCATCTCATAGATAAAGCCAGCTGGCGCTCTCCCCTCACCTCTCTAGGCACCTGATAAGTGGCGCCGCCCACTCTTCGCGATTTTACTTCCAGCAAAGGAGAGGTATTTCTTATAGCCAAATCAAAAACATCCAGCGGTTCTTTTTTGGTTTTCTCTTTAATAATGCCAAAAGCGTCATAAATAATCTTTTGAGCGGTCGTTTTCTTGCCTTCCCTCATCACATTATTGATGAGCTTGGCCACCCGAACATCGTTAAAAACCGAGTCCGGAGCGATGATATGTTTTTTTACTTTACCTCGCATAATTATCAAATTAAAAATGAAAAGTGAAAAATGAAAAACGACAATGAAAAATCTAAAAGGATTATTTCGGGCGTTTTGCGCCGTATTTGCTTCGGGATTGCTTGCGGCCCTCAACGCCGGCGGCGTCTAAAACTCCTCTGACAATATGGTATCTCACTCCGGGCAGGTCTTTAACTCTGCCGCCCCTGATAATAACTACCGAGTGCTCCTGCAAAGTGTGCCCCTCACCTGGAATATAGGCGGTCACTTCCATACCGTTGCTAAGCTTAACTCTGGCCACTTTTCTCAAAGCCGAGTTTGGTTTTTTGGGCGTAACCGTGAAAACCTTAACGCACACTCCCCTCTTTAAGGGCGAATAATGATATTTGGGGCGATTTTTTAAAACATTGAAACTATACCGCAAAGCCGGCCGTTTGCTGGCTTTTTTAGTTTTCTTCCTATTATTTTTTATCAATTGATGAATTGTCGGCATGTTCCTTCGCCCCGCTGAGCGGGGCTCAGTCAAATTCAAAATTCAAAATGAAAAATTCAAAATGAAGGTGTCGCGGAGCGACAATATCTAAACAATAAATAAAGATTAACAAATAAAAATTATAAAGTCAACGAAGCGCGAAACGGAATGTTGCTAAAAAAATATGCCGTGCTATATTAAAAACAAGAAGAGATCATTTTTTGTTCTTTTATCTTAGGAGCGAAGGCCCATTCCTCGCAACCTTCTTATCCGCAACATTTATGTTGCGTTGTATGGAAGTAGCGGCGCAAAGATGCGTCTCGGGGTCGCGCCGCGAAAACTCTTCTTATACGGAACACCGTCAACCCAATCAATGCCTTCTCTTGTTTTGTCAATAAACGCAAAGAAAATGATGGTGTTCCGGTCTTTTTTATTACAGCGCCTGGCGCAAATATCTTGCGGTATGGCTTTTTTTATTTTTCGCCACGATTGCTGGCGGGCCCTCGGCCACAACCAAGCCGCCTTTTTCCCCGCCCTCGGGTCCCAAATCAATGATTTAATCGATACCCTCTGTTATATATTCTATTATATGTTATAATGGAATAATGCGAAGAAATGATATAACTCCAAAAATCATAAAGGAACTTTACTATAAAAAACATCTTTCAAAGAAAGACATCGCTTCCATTTTGAAGTGCAATGTTACGACCATTCATAAAAAAATGATGAAGTTTGACATCGCAACAAGAACGCAGGCGGAAACTGTAAAAATAGCGATGCAAAAGAAAATAATAGAAATTCCAAAACCTAAATTAAAAAGTCTATATTCAAAAGAAAAACTGACAATAACTAAAATCGGCGCAAAATTAGGCTACGATAGATCGATAATAAAAAGGGAACTAAAAAGACACAAAATACCTATCCGAACATTAGTTGAAATAAATAGATCGGCTGGCGAAAAAAGACGCATTAAAAAGTCAATACTTGTTAAACTTTATTACAAAGATTGCCTTACCCAAAAGCGAATCGGGGAAAAACTCAATAGGCACATGGGCTCTATCGTAAGATTAATGAAGAGGTATGGCCTTAAAACTCGCACAGCGGACAAGTATCACACAAAATATCCCAAATATAACTTTTCGGGAAATTTAGAAGAAAAGGCGTATTTAATTGGTTTCAGAACCGGAGATTTAGATGCCCAACTTTCTCCTTCCAAACATTTAATAACGGTCGGCTCTACCTCTACTAAAGCTGAACAGATCAATCTGTTTAAAAATTTATTTGAAAAATACGGGCATATTTGGATTAGTAAAGTAAGAGAGGACGGAAACAGAGTTTTTGTAATTCGTTTAAATCTTACTTTTGGCTTTCTTTTACCAAAAAGGGATAGTATTCCAAAATGGATTCGGGAAAATCACAATTACTTCCTTTCCTTTCTTGCCGGATACGCGGACGCCGAAGGTTGTATTTATATTGCTAAAAATAATGTGGCAGGTTTTAAATTAGCTTCTTATGATAAGAATGTTTTGAAGCAAACCCATAAACAACTTTTAAAAATAGGGATTAAATGCAACCCGCCCCGAATCCATGTCAGAAAAGGGCATAAAAAATCAGATGGTGGCGTGTATAAAAATGACGAGTGGAGTTTTGTTATAAACAAAAAATCTTCGTTGCTCTCTTTTTTGCAACTTTTGAAACCGAGGTTAAAACATCAAAAAAGATTAAAGGATGCGAAAATAGCTGAACAAAATATTATTGAGAGAAACAAAAAGGCCTTATCTAAAAAATCTCTTCTTTAAGAATTCTCCAGTATAGGATTTACGACTTTTGGCAATCTCGTCGGGTGTACCTTCTGTAATAACATATCCGCCATTATCTCCTCCTTCCGGGCCGAGATCTATTATCCAATCTGCATTGTGGATGATATGTATTTCATGCTCGATTATTAAGACGGTATTCCCTTTAGCAACTAATTTCTTCAAGACCAAAATTAACCTTTTAATGTCGTCCGGGTGCAGGCCAGTGGTGGGCTCGTCTAAAATATAAATCGTCCGGCCAGAATTGCTTTTGGAAAGCTCTTTGGCCAATTTCACTCTTTGCGCTTCCCCGCCGGACAGCGAGATAGCTGACTGGCCCAATTCAATATAGCCCAAGCCGACCTCGCATAAGGTCTTTAATTTTTGAACGGCAATGGGTATGTTTTTGAAAAAATCCAAGGCCTCTTCAATAGTCATAGAAAGAACTTCGGCGATATTTTTGCCGTTATAATCAATTTCCAAAACCTCTTTATTGTATCTGGCTCCCGAACAGCTCTGGCACTCCACGAAAACATCCGGCAAAAAATACATTTCCACTCTTTTAACGCCCTGCCCTTCGCATTGCTCGCACCTTCCACCCTTGACATTAAAACTAAAACGGCCGGGCTTATAGCCCCTAACCCTTGATTCTCTTAGATTGGCGAACAAATCGCGGATATAATTGAAAACGCCAATATAAGTGGCTGGGTTGGACCGCGGAGTGCGGCCAATCGGCGACTGATCAACCAGCGCCGCTTTTTTCAAATGCTCCAAGCCCAAAATTGCGGCAAACTTGCCCGGCTCTTCTTTGGCGCCGTAAAATTTTTTCAGCAAAGCCCGGGCTAAAATATCATTAATCAAAGTGCTCTTGCCGGAACCGGAAACTCCGGTCACGCAAACAAACTGCCCCAGAGGAATCTTAACATCAATGTTTTTAAGATTATGTTCTCGCGCTCCTTTTATCGTTAGAAAGTTTGGAATTTGTGATTTAGTATTTGTGATTTGTTTGGAAATTGAAAATTGGAAATTGGAAATTTGTTTATCATCGCATTGTACTTTACGCCTGCCAGAAAGATATTCGCCGGTAAGAGTATTAGCTTTGAGTAATTCTTTGGGCGTTCCCTCAAACACTACTTTCCCGCCGTTCTTGCCAGCTCCCGGGCCGATTTCAATCACCCAGTCCGCGGCCATAATAGTTTGCTGGTCGTGCTCAACCACCAAAACACTGTTGCCCAAATCCCTCAATTTTTTCAGGGTTTCAACCAGCCGCGCCTGGTCTCTGGAGTGTAAGCCGATTGACGGCTCGTCCAAGATATAAAGAACGCCCGTGAGCCCCGAGCCGATTTGCGTGGCCAGCCGTATTCTCTGCTCTTCTCCCCCGGCCAAGGTAGCCACTTTGCGGTCCAAAGTTAAATAGTCCAAGCCAACATCAAGCATAAAACCCAAACGGCTGACGATTTCCTTGATAATATTTTTAGCGATTTTCTCTTCCTCGCCGCTAAAAAATTTATTGTCTTGGTTTTTGGCTAACTCGTCAAAAAACTCTTTGCCTTGAGCGATTGGTCTGGCCGTGGCTTGGGCGATGGACAAACCGCCGATTAAAACCGATAAGACCTCTGGCTTTAAGCGCTGGCCTTGGCAAACTTCGCATTGCTTTTCCACCATATATTGTTCAATCTCTTTTCGCGCGTAGTCCGAGTCGGTTTCGCGGTATCGTCTTTGCAAGGAATTAATCACGCCCTCATAGGGCCCCTCATCTCCCTCGCCCCTTAAAATAAAATTCAGAATTTCCTGGCTTAGATTTTTCACCGGCGTATCCAGCGAAAAAGCGCGCCTGACAGCCAAGTCCTGCAACAAATGCCAGTAATAACCTTGCCGTCCCAGTTTGTGCGAGGCCCGAGCCCAAGGAAAAATCGCGCCCTCGGCAATGGTTAAATTGGGATTGGGCATAACCAAGGCCGGGTCAATTTCCAATTTCTCGCCCAAGCCCGTACAACTGGGACAGGCGCCATAAGGACTATTAAACGAAAAAAGGCGCGGCTCTATCTCGGGCAGAGAAACGCCGCATTCCTCGCACGCAAAATGCTCGCTAAATAAGTGATTAAGTGATTGAGTGGCTGAGTGGCTAAGTTTATTAGAAGATGACGGATAACTTATTATAACCAAGCCCTTGCCCAGCTTTAACGCGGTTTCTATAGAATCGCTCAAGCGCGGTTTATCAATATCTTTTTCCGCTTTTAATCGGTCCACCACCACTTCAATGCTGTGCTTTTTGTTTTTGTCCAAGTCCTTGTCAACGGCTTCTTCTATATTATAAACAAGGCCGTCAATTCTTAGCCGCGAAAAGCCGGCTCGTTTCACTTCTTCCAAAAGTCCCTTGTGCTCCCCTTTTTTAGCCCGCAGTATCGGGCCCAAAATCATAAACTCCTGACCTTTGGGCAATTTCAAAACCTGGTCGGTAATCTGCTGAACGCTCTGGCGCGCCACGAGCTTGCCGCATTTCGGGCAATGCGGCTTGCCAACCCGGGCAAACAAAAGCCGCAGATAATCATAGATTTCCGTTGTGGTGCCAACCGTGGAGCGCGGATTATGAGACGACTTTCGCTGATCAATGGCAATGGCGGGCGAGATGCCTTCTATTTTGTCCGCGTCCGGTTTTTGCTGAACACCCAAAAACTGCCGGGCGTAAGACGACAAGCTTTCCACATATCTTCTTTGGCCTTCGGCGTACAAAGTGTCAAAAGCCAGCGAGGATTTGCCCGAGCCGGACACACCCGAAATCACCACCAATTTATTTTTGGGAATGTCCAAACTGATATTTTTGAGGTTATGCACCCTCGCCCCGCGAATTTTGATAAAATCGTTTAACATTATAGCTATCAAATTGTCGTATTATACTCTTTTTTTAGGCAAATTAAAAGGACGCTGACCAACGCGCGACCTTGTCAAAGAGAAAACTTTTTGATAAGATGGTGGTATATGAAAAAGGACATAC
>CAYHTF010000008.1:0-14146 GCA_964359535.1 uncultured Candidatus Saccharibacteria bacterium
TCCAGCCAAACTTTTTTGCCTCATTCGCCCTCCCTCGTTGCCTAAAAAATTCCTTACCGCAAAAAATACATTTTAGTTTTATGGAACTCACGCCATTAGATTCTCCCTTGAATATTTTTAACCTTTAATATAGCATTAGGGGTAGTTGGAAAATATGTTGCCATTATTTTAATTATACCACGATAACATTTAGGGTAAATATTGGCGAGTTGGTTAAGTAAAGACGCTCAAGGATAAATAAAAATCGTAATAAATATGAAAGAAACGATACGGCCGCACTACGAACAACTTCAAGCCATTCTTGGACAAACCCCTAAGCCCAATGGTTTTGAATCGGTGTCTAGGAATGTAGATTCTATAAAATTCTTTGACAATGTCAGAGACGATATTCAAAAAATCACAAACGAAAACCTATCCCGTTATGTGGTCGCCGTAAGAAACCATGAATTCAATATTTTACTATTCAGGCAAAAAATTAATGCATTAATAATGTATCTGCATGGTAAGTATTTTCCAGACGAAAAAGAGCCATTTAGCGGTTCGCCCCAAATTGTCATGAATCAAAAACAAGAACAGAAACAATCTGCGAGTCCAAAGATAAACATTACTATCAGGATAGTCATCTCGATAGTAGTTATCTTTATAGTAGGCATTGCGATTATAAAAATCTTTTTCTGATACAGATCATAAGGGTAGAGAGTTCAAAACTACGAGCTCTTGCTACTTGTCAACGAAAAATGGCCGTCTTTGGACGGCTTTTTTCGTCTCTTCCCGCCGGGTCCACTTCAAAAATCCCGTCCTAAGTTTATTGAAGGACGGGATTTTTGATTTTTGGGAATTTTGGCGGTATTATTGAGATAATCATATATGCAAAAGAAAATTGCTTGGGTTATATTATTTTTTATTCTGGCCGCGGCGGCGGTTTTGGCCTGCGCCAGTTATTTTAGTTTCTTTAGCGAAAAAACAATCAATAATAATACGCGAAAACTTCCTCAATTAAGCGAGGAAGTTTCTTTGGTTGCGGTGGGCGATATTTCTTTTTCCAGAGGAGTGGAGCAAATAGTTGAAAAGCAAAACGACATCAATTATCCGTTTCTAAAAATAGGCGGCTATCTAAAAACCGCTGACTTGGTTTTTGGCAACTTGGAAACGCCAATTACTCCTGGCCGAAAAATTTTGAATCTTGAAATGGTTTTTAGGTCAAATCCGGGCACGGAACAGGCCTTAAAATCAGCGGGGTTTTCTATTGTGTCCCTGGCCAACAACCATACGCCAAATTTTGGCGAGCAAGGACTAAAAGACACTTTCAAATATCTTAATGAAGCTGACATTAAATATGCCGGCGCGGGAAAAGATGAACAAGAGGCCTATCAGCCAGTTTATATAGAAGCCAAGGGGATAAAATTCGCCTTTCTGGCTTATAACGACGCGGGCACAGTCCCGGCCGCTTACGAAGCAAATAGCTCGCGGGCCGGCACGGCATTTATGCGCCTTGAGAAAATGGCCGAGGCGATAAAGGAGGCAAAACAAAACGCGGATATTGTTATCGTTTCTATGCACGCGGGAACCGAATATGCCGCGGAGCCGAATGACCAGCAGATAAATTTCGCGCGCGCCGCGATTGACGAGGGCGCGGATTTGGTTATTGGCCATCACCCGCATGTTGTTCAAACAATGGAAAAATACAAAGGGAAATTCATTTTCTACAGCTTGGGCAATTTTGTTTTTGACCAGATGTGGTCGCCAGAAACAAAGCAAGGATTAATGGCCAAAATATATTTTTCCAAAAATGGCGTGAATAAAATTTCTCTTTTGCCGGTCGTAATAGAAAATTATTCTCAGCCAAGGCCGGCAAATAACAGCGAAACGGAAAAGATTCTATCAAGATTGCAATTTACGCAAGATGACCCGCAAAAACCATAACGCGGCGGAACTGGCCATTACATCCGGCTCAGGCGGGCGAATAAAAAGAAAAGCGAAGTGAACAGCAGAGCCATTACAAAGGGCGCGGCCATTGAAAGCCAGTTGCGCTTATTGGGCTTGAAACCGCGCAAAAACAAAGAGTTGGAAACAACCGAAACCGAACTCAACGCCATTGCCAAACCGGCCAACTCGGGCTTTAAAACAATGCCCAGCCCGACAAAAACCCGGGCGGCTATGGGAATACCCAAAACATTATAGAATAAAGCAAAAAACATATTTTGCTTTATCTTTCCCATTGTTTCTTTGCTTAATTTTATGGCGGTTAAAACATCTCTCAAATCGTCTTTTATTATGACAATGCCGCCGGTCTCCATAGCCACATCGGTCCCGGAGCCCATAGCAATACCTAAATCCGCTTGCGCCAAAGCCGGAGCGTCGTTGATGCCATCGCCCACCATTGCCACTTTAATGCCCGTGCCCTGCAATTTTTTAATTTCGTTGGCTTTATCTTGCGGAAGAACCTCGGCCAAAACATTTTTTATGCCTGCTTGCTTGGCAATGGCTTGGGCAGTTCTTTGGTTATCCCCGGTAATCATATAAACGGCTATGCCTCTTTTTTGTAAAGCCGTTACGGTTTCGGCCGAGGTTTCTTTAATTGTGTCGGCCACCGCCACCAATCCCAAAATTTCCTTGCTTGAAGATAAAATCATTACTGTTTTGCCTTCTTCTTCCAATCGCCTTAATTTTCTTTCAACGCCAGCTGTATTAAGGCCGGCAATATCAACAATCAATTTACGATTGCCCAAATAATATTCATTGCCGTTGATGGTCCCTTCAACGCCATGCCCTGGAATTGCCTTAAAGTTAATCGCCTCGTCCAAAGCAATTGACTCTTCCTGGGCATATTTAACGATGGCTTCGGCTAACGGATGTTCGGACAATTTTTCCAAGCCGGCAGATAACCCAATAATTTCATCTTCATCGGCCATAGCAACGCCAACTATGTCTGTGACCCCTGGCTTTCCTTTGGTTAAAGTGCCTGTCTTATCAAAGACAACCGCTTTTACTTTACAGGCCGCTTCCAACGGCTCCCCTCCCTTAATTAAAATACCGTTTTCAGCTCCTCTGCCTGTTCCCACCATAATAGCGGTTGGAGTTGCCAAGCCCAAAGCGCAGGGGCAGGCAATAACAATCACAGAAGTAAAAGCCATTAAGGCAAAACTCAAGGTTTGCCCTAAAACAAAAAACCAAACCAAAAATGTTACAATCGACAAACCCAAAACAATAGGCACAAATCTGGCGGAGATTTTATCGGCAAACGCCTGTATTGGCGCCTTGGAACCTTGCGCGTCTTCAATTAAACGGATAATTTGCGCCAAGGCCGTCTCACTGCCCACCTTGGCGGCTTTAAATTCAAAACTACCGTGCTTGTTGATAGTGGCGCCAATAACCGCGTCCCCGACATTTTTTTCTTTGGGAATACTCTCGCCCGTAAGCATTGACTCGTCCACCGACGACTGTCCTTTCACGATAACGCCGTCAACCGGAATTTTTTCTCCGGGTCTAACCACCACAATATCCCCAACCGCCACCTGTTCCACTGGAATATCAATAGTTGCTCCCTGGCGAATTACTCGAGCGGTCTTCGGCTGCAAACCAATAAGTTTTTTAATGGCTTGTGAAGTTCTGCCCTTGGTCTTGGCTTCCAGCCATTTCCCTAAAGAAACAAAAGCAATCAAGAAAGCCGCGGTTTCGAAGTACAGCTCCGGAATTTTTGCGCCGTTAAGTCCGATTATCGAACCGTTTTTAACAGCATAAGCGATAAGTTGCCATAAGCTGTAAAAAAAGGCGGTGCTTGTGCCAATGGCAATCAAGCTGTCCATATTAAAAGTTTTCATTTTCAGTCCGCTCCAAAGGCCCTTGTAAAACCCTTTGCCAATAATAAATTGAACAGGCAGGGTTAAAATCAGCGAAATAATTCCAACATATGGCAGTAAAACAGCTCTTCCCGGGAAGAAATTAAAAAAGTCAAAAAACATAAAATAAAGCATTGGCAAAGACAGCCCTGCCCCCCAGATGAATTTTTTAAACAGGGATTTTATATGCCCTTCCTTTTTTACTCTTTCGGTCTCCGAATCGGCCGCGTCGTACACCGTTGCTTTGTAGCCCGCCTTGCTCACAGCAGAGACTAAATCGTTCACAGAGACGGCAGATTTGTCAAAAACAATCCTGGCTTTTTCCGCGGCAAAATTAACAGCCGCCGATTTAACTCCCGGCACTTTTTTAAGCGATTTTTCAATAATGCCCGCGCACGAAGCGCAATGCATACCGCTTAAAGCCAAGCTCACTTGCGCGGTGCCATTGCCTTTTGGCATTTCTTCGCCAACACCCTGAACCGTCTCCAAAGATTGAGGCGCAGTCGGCTGATAAAAATTTGGGGGCGCTTGAGAGTCGCCCGAAAAAATGCCGAACAACTGGCCAATTTTTGAGGAACGAATTAAATTATCAACTATTTTATCAATATCATCTCTGCCTTGCGGCACTTCGAACTCACCCCTTTTCTGGTGCCTTACCTTGCCGGAAAAGCTTGGGGTATCATTTTTAGCGGAAAAATTTCCTTCCGCTTCCACAATGGATTCCACGCGCATTTTAAACGGAGAATCATTATCAACTATTTTTTTCTCCATTAAAATCGGCGGCTCGGTTTCATCATCATCTTGCGCGTTTTCTTTCCCAACAATTTCTCCCCTATAACCGGCTTTTTCTATGGCCTGCAAAATGGCTTGGTCGCTAACGAGACTGCTATCCATCTCCAGTTCGCCGCTGCCCGCGGCTGAATTTATTTTTATATTACTCACACCCGGCAATTCTTGCAGCTCCATAGCGATAATTTTTTCGCATGACTCGCAATGCATTCCCGAAATTTTTAGAATTATTTTTTTCATAAATTTTTAATTTTATTATTTTTTACCAGCTTAAATCCATATCTTAAAATTTTGGCCTAAAATCGCTAAAGCAAGATGAAAGAGGAAAAATACTACGGCCAAATAAATAATCTTCCGATGGTGTTTTTGAACTAAGTTGAAGAATTTATTTTTCGCTAATTTAAAATTGCAACAACAGCCCAAAAAACTCATGATGAAAAATATGCCTGTTAGCATACCCGACCAATAAATTAAGTTTTTGCCGAAAATTATTATCATTTTACTCTGATTAAAGTTAAAATAGTTCCGCGACCGCCTCTAACTCCAATTGCTTAATAATAATTTTCCCGCCTTTAACTTCTAAATCAGGATTAATCGGCGCGGGATTGCAGCCGCCCTTTTCAGTGGCTATTTTTTCCAAGGGGTATCTATTGCCGCAATTATTGCAAACCATCTCATTGCCTTCTTGACGAAATCCCTTTTTTTGCGAGAAACAAACCTGACAAGCATTGGCGGCCGCCCGGTATTTCCCGTTTTTGTCTTTCACGACAAAAAAATAAACTGTCTTGCCGCTCGCCAAAATAGCGTTGTAAAAACGAGCTTTTTGGCTTTCAAAAACCGCGGGTGATATTTCAGCCGTGCCGCTCCGCAAAATTAAATTCTCTCCTTTGTCGCCAAAAAAAACTTGATTTTGCCGATTCGCAGATTGTTCGTTCTGTTCTTGAAGCGGCTGAGCCGCCGAATCTTCCACTATCAGTTTGCCCTGCATGCTTCCATGCCCTTCCCCGCAAAAATTAGCGCAATACCAAGTGAATTCTCCGGCTTGATTAACTGTAAATTCTAGCGCTTCATTGCCGCTTAATCCCAAATCGGGAATTCTTATGCCGTGAAGGACATCGGTATTGTCTATATTGATTTTTATCCTTTCGCCTGTTGCCGCCTTGATAACATTTGGTTCATAGCCAAACTGAAACGCCTTTACATTTATTTCTCGCAACGGTTGCTCTTTTTCTTTTTGAACTTCTCCTGTCTTTTTTTCTAAAGCCGAGCCGGTATTAGCCGTTAGGGGAACCTTCCCCTTTGAAAATGATAAAAACGCTAATCCGCCTATAAAAATAATTCCTGCGATAAGTAAAATAGTTTTTTTATTTTTTGTCATATTTTTTTTATGGATTATCTCCCGCTCTCTTGGGCAGGACAATCCAATAATCCTTTTATTTCCTCAAAAGTTCGATAGCCCTCGTAAACCTTTCCGTCTATAACGAATGTGGGCACGCCTTGAAACTTATAACGAATAGGACCCACGGCCGCATTTATTTTATTTATCTTAACGCCCATATCTTCGATTTTCGCGATTGTGTCTTCTCCTTTCACTTTATTGCACCACTCGCAACCCTCAAGATAATAAAAAGTTATCTCTTTTATTTTACACACCGAAGAAGAAATCTGCTCTCCGCTTCCCGGTTTGACAAAAAGCAAATAAACCGCCCCGCCAATTACCAGCGCCGCAATAATAATACAAATAATAAAATATCTTTTTGTTTTCATAGGAAATATGCGACTAAGCTAAAAAATAACAGCAGGAATATGCCCAATAGCATTTTTTGGCGGGGAATAAAATTTTCTCCGTTGTTCGTTCGCTTCAAAATTTTATTCAGGTATGGCGTGGCTAAAAGCAGTAAACTTCCGCCGATAAGCCCGATAACAATCCTGCTTATGCCGAAAATACTGTTATAGGGCGTGCTCAAAATTCCATCGTAATAAAACAGTATTATTGTCAAACCATATAAAGCGATCGCCACAGCCGCGGAATAGTTTGACAGTTTTTTAGTTTTTAATCTTAAATAATTTCCGACCATTACTGATGTTGAAAGAAGAAACCCGCCCAGCCATAAGCCAATAATCAAGTCGTCAACGCCAAGCCACCTAAATGCGCCCGTTAAGGCGCCTGTGGCCAACACACACAGAGGACAAAAAGCCAAAACAGAAAACGGCAAAACAAGCAATAAGCCGACTAATCCAGTAAGCGAAAAAAGGGCAGTATATTTATTCATACCTATAAACTATCAACGGCCTCTTTGAAAGTGGCGTAAGGCAAAGCGCCGGTAATTAACTGGCCGTTTATAAAAGTGGCTGGTGTCCCGCTCACTCCTTTCTCTTCCCCTTCCTTGGCATCGGCTTGGACTTTTTTGGCGTATTTGCCGGCATCAAGGCAATCGTTAAACTGATTGGCTTTTAAACCCAAACTCTTAGCCCATTTCTTGAAGTTTTCAACGCTATAGTCGGCCTGATTTTCAAATAACTTGTCGTGGTATTCCCAAAATTTATCCTGCTCCCAAGCGCACTCCGATGCTTCAGCCGCTTTTTGAGCGTTAGCGTGAAATCCCAAAGGGAAATGTTTGTACACTAATCGTATCTTCTGCGGATATTCGGCAAGCAGCTGCTTCATAGTTTGGTACTGTCTTTCGCAGAAAGGGCATTCAAAATCAGAAAACTCCACTAAAGTAATAGCGGCGTTTTGGTTGCCTCTGATATGGTCAGTTTCGGCAATGACAAAAGTTTCTATTTTTTGAGCTTCATTTATTGCCCCCGTCCTGGCCTCGTTTTGAACCGGGTTTTGATTCCGAGATGAGCCGCTATTCACCTGCGCCAATAACGAGAACTGCCTGGGCGCGACATTAAAGAAAATCATCAGCAACAAGAAAACAACGCCTCCGCCCGTTAAAAGTCCGGAAACAAACCTGCCGCGAGGAGCCTTTTCGCGTTGAACCTCTTCTCCGTCGTCTTGTTTACCTTCTTCGGGTTGAGTGTCGCCGGCCTCTTCGACTTGGTAATCTCCCATTTTCTTTATAATATTAAAAATATCCTGTTTTTGTATTTTAGTTTTATCATAAATAGCCAAGCCGGACTTGGAGTTAAAATCAACTTTGGCTTCAACAACCCCCGGCTGCTTTTTTAATTCTTGGACGATCAACAGGGCGCAAGAATTACAATTCATTCCTTTTATTTTAAAATTTATTTTATTCATAAATTTGTTTATGCGCGTTTAATTTTATCGCCCGCCGCAGCTGCTTCCTCCTCCCCCGCCGCAACCGCAGCCGGTAGAGCCCGAGGGAACAATGTCGCTGTTAGCAACAGCGACATTGTTGTCTCCGTTTGAACCGCCGCCAGAAGCTCCGCTTCTGGCGGGGTCCACCACTTCAATAACTCCCGAGACCATGCCCATCCAGCAGGAAAACTTATACTTGCCTGTCTTAGAGGGAGTGAACTCTTTAACCGAGACCTGTCCGGGCGTTAATTTAATCTGGCCGTCAAATAAACTTTTAGAAATAATCGCGTTGGTGCAGCCACTTGTGCCCTTATCGGTAATTTCCCACCTCACCGGCACCCCAACCTTCACCTTCAAATAATTCGGCGAATAACCGCGGGATGAAGCATCCATTTTTATAACCTGTTTGCCGTTGACAATCGGCGGCAATCCTTTCACGGCGGCGCTAGCGGCCCCGCCAGAATTAAGTTTTAAATTGCTAAAATTGGGGAGATTCAAAACATTCAGCTGAAAATTGATGTTGTAAATGGCAAAAAATAAGACTAAAATTCCCGCCACTTTCAAAAATCTATTTGACAATCCGGGCTTGTGCGAAAACTTAGCGCTGGAAAGGCCAATAGTTAAAAGGCCGGGCAATGTCCCTAACGCGAAAAGAAACATAATTAATCCCCCCTGAATCGCATTCCCTGATATCAACGCCAAGCCCTGAGCTGTTACGGTAAAACCGCATGGCAGGAAAAAAGTGAACGCCCCCATTACAAACGGCATATATTTTCCCTTGAAATTCGACTCGTTGGCCGCGTATTTAGTGATAAACTTCGGCATAGTAAACTGAAACCTTCGGAAGGCTTTAAATCCCAGCATCTGGAGGGCCAAGAAAATCATCATCACGGAAATAATAATAACTAAACTCGGACCAAATTTTAAAGAAAGATTAATTTTACTGCCAAGAGCGCCCAGCAACGCTCCCAAAACGCCGTAAGCGACAAGTCGCCCTATGTTAAACATCAGGTGCGGCTGAATTCTCCGAGAAAAAGAGTCTCTGACCGAATACAAATCATTCCACTGTTTGGACATAGAAAGAATGAGCCCGCCAACCAAAGCCGCGCAACTGGAAACGCCCGCGAGCAATCCAAGCGTAAAGAACGCTATCAAAGATGATTTTGAATTCACGCTAATTGCCCCGGACAATCCCAATTTATTTAATCCAAGAAAACCGACAATAACCAACAGCCCAATGCCAAGAGTAAAAAAAACATTCTTTAGGTCAAAGTTGATTACTATGTCTTTTGACTGGCCCGCCTTCGCTTCGTTTTGGCGAGGCAAGCCCGCCTGCGAATCAGAAAAAACATAACCTTCCTTTCTAAACATTTCGTTTAATTTTGACGGAGATGGTTTATCGCCTTCGTATTCTATCAATACTTCCCCCTTGGCCGAGGAGGCCTCAACCGCTTCTATGGTTTCCAGCGCCAATAATTTCTTCTCGATTAAAATTTCGCAGGAGGCGCAATGTGTGCCTTTAACAAAATAAATGTGCTCTTTTATTTTTTTTGTCATATATTGTAACTACTTGTTAAATAAATTTGTAACTCTTAAAATCTCTTGAATCATTTCCTGTTTTCTTTTTTCGTTTCTTGTTTCCATCGCTCTCTTAAAACAGGTATTAAGGTGGTTTTCCATCAGTTTCTGATGGGCGGATTTCAAAAGCCCGATAGCGGCCAAGTTTTGCTGCATAACATCAATACAGTATTGGTCGGCTTCTATCATTTTTATGATTTTGACTATCACTCCGTGGGCTTTTTTAAAATTAATGAGAACTTTTTCTTTTTGAGCAGTCATATTTTTGAAAATTGTTATTTATCCACACCCCGACCATAGGTATGGGTATGTCTACATTTTAGCAAACCAAAATATATTGTCAAGCCCCCAATCAAAAATCCCGCCAAAAGCGGGATTTTTGATTGGGCTGCCCCGAGACCGGAAAATTGTTTTCGGAGTATATATTTATGTGGGTATTCGCACTGTTCCGCCAAGGCGGAGCAAAATATTGAAATCCCAAAGAAAAAATTTGTCCAAACTTTTCCAGAGAAAGAGCAAACCTATATTTATTTTAACGTTCCCAGCCAGCAAGTCAAGCAAGATATCCACAGCCAGCAAACAAATTGCGGTCTTTTGGTTAGTTTTACAAACTAAAACCGCTAAAACAGTTTCCCTCTAAATATTAAGAGTAGCCACCAATTGCTTAATCAGGGCCACAACAACGGGCGGCGGCATCAAACTATAAGAGGCAACGCCCTCATCGTCTAATACCTGCCAAGGTTTTTCCAAAATCTTTATTCCCCCATTCTCAAACCCATAACTGTAAGCGGGCGTGAGCTCGTAATCATCAACAAAATCATTGGCTTTCTCAACCGGCAAAGCATTTCTTAAAAGAACTTTGGGAATGCCGTGCAGGCCAAACGCCTGCTCCATTAACTGGCCGTCAACTTTCAGCCGCTCTCTTATTGGCTCAATGCCAAACTCATCGCCTTCTTTGACAGCCATTCGCGCCCCCTGACATTCGCTATTGTCGCAGGCCAAATAAAATACATTGCTTTTTTCGTCCCAGCCGACATTCTTGGTTGGCAGGAGTTTCAGATTTCTAGAGGTCTGGCAAACCGGACAGACAACGCGATATTTAATGCGCTCGTCAATGACCGCTTCCGGCACATCAATTAAAACAAACACATCAGGGTCGTCCCGGTAGCCAACCAAATCGCGGAAAAACAAAGAATAAGAAACCTGGTCCATATTCCGGGGAAAGCCGTCAATAAAAAGCGCTTTTTTTTCTCCCTGGCCGATTTTCATTTTTACCAAAGCCAAAATCAGTTCCGAAGGCAAAAGAACTTTGGTGCTACGGCTTTCCAGCGAGGCCATAATTTCTTCCAAAGGCATAAAGCCCCGGTAGTTTTTTTGAAGCTCCTTAACCAAAACTTCTTTTTTATCTTTATCCGCCACGGTCTCGTCCAGCTCCCGTATCATATCGCCAATGGAAAAATGCTCTATTTTGTCCGGCGACACTATTTCTTTGAACATTTTGGCGTAAGTGCCCTTGCCGGAATTTTTCTTGCCCAAAAGATAAACGATAAAGCTGTTTTCTTTCAGATATTCCCTGAGCCGCTTAATCTCGTCCCCGGCTTTTAACTCAAAATATTCTTTTCGGCTTTCAGGCGAAGTCAAATCAAAAACCTTATCTAATCCCTCAATTTTTGTTTTAAAAATAGGGAACGTCATAAATTGTTATAACTGTTATAATTTTTATAAATTGTTATAAAAGCGGATATCTCCGTCATGATCGGTTCTTAAAACAGTTATAGCAAACTTTGTTAATCTTGCCAAGACATCAAGATGGGGATGGCCGTAAGAATTATCGCGGCCATTTGAAATAACCGCGTATGCCGGCGACACGGCCGCCAAAAAATCATCAAAGCTTGAGTATCGGCTGCCGTGATGCGCCACTTTTAGAACCGAGGATGCCAGCAAGCCGCTTTCCTTCTCTACGATTTCTTTTTCTTGGGGCTGGCCGATATCTCCGGTGAACAAGAACGAGCTCTTATTATAAATCAAACGGCAAACTATTGAGCTGCCGTTGCTGTCTTTCATAATTTTCCCGGCCATATTTTCAAACGGATATAAAATTTCAATTTGGCTTTTTGGGGAAATAACAATTTTCTGGCCGGCGCTCGCCAATTTAACCACTGCCCGGTCTTGGGCTTGTTCCTTGGCCAAGGCCTTCTGCCATTCCTTGAAAAGCGCGGTGTCCCTAACAACGCCTGTCCAAAGAATATAGGAAACCTTGTAATTTTCCAAAACGGCAAGCAAGCCGGCCATATGGTCTTGTTCTGGATGGCTCAAAACAACCAAGTCCAAGGTCTTGTCCCAAAAAGGCATCTCGCCTCCCAGCTTTTCCAGCACCTTATCGTTTGGCCCCCCGTCAATTAAAATCTGATGGCCCTCGGCTGTTTTTATCAAAGCGCTGTCGCCCTGTCCAACATCAAAAAAAACAACTTCAAACAAAGGCGGCTGGCTTATCTCCCAAACAGCAAACCAGGCCAGGCAATTACACAGGAACAAAAAACCAACAGTATAAATGATTATTTTTTGGCGGCGTTTATCTTGAACCATTGGCGCTTAAACTTAAAATGGACGAGAACAGTTCTCGTCCATTTTAAGCGCGAAACATCCTACTTAATGCTAGGCAAGAACTTAAACATCTTGGTATTGCACTGCGAACAAAAGCCAGTGGCCGCCCTTCGCTCGGAGCCGCCCTTGCCTTTCATAGTTATTTCTTTCTCGTCTTTCATTTCTCTTTCGTCTTTGCACCGCATACATCGTCCTTTGGTAGCCATAATAATAAAAAATTAACAATTAAAATTCGAAAACTCAACGACCTTTCTTACTTCTTTTGCTATTATAGCTTATTTACGCCCAAAAAGCCAGTTTTTGCGCATCGTTCGGCCGCGCCACCTCGCGTATAAGTGCTGCCGGGCTAGGATTCGGACCTAGATTAATGGATTCAGAGTCCACGTGCCTACCATTAGCAGACCCGGCAAGAGAGTGAAGCTACGCCAGATATTTCTTCACGGCCAACCAACTGGAGGCGACGGCCAGGCCGACGCCAACCAATAGCTGAACGGCAAAGATAATGAGAAAATTATGAACGAAATAATCAAACAAATCAAGGCCAGGCAGGAAAAAAGCCAAATGCGGGCTTAGGAAAAAACAAAGCGCGAAGAAAAACAAAGAAGTGATAATAACTCCGAAAAGGCCGATAATCGCGCCCTGCGCCATAAACGGGCCCTTGATAAACCAGTGAGGCGCGCCAACCAGATTCATCACTTCAATTTCTTTTTTCAGATGATATAAGGAGAGCCGTATTTGATTGAAAATCAACGAAGCGGCAATAGCCGCCAAAATAATGCTCACCGCCAGGATTATTCGGTTCAGGGTTGAAGCCGTGGAAAATACTTTATCAATCAAGGGCTTGCGCTGAGTATAATCAATTTTTTCAATCTTGTCGTTAAAAGACGATTTTTCCAGAGATAAAGCAATCTGGCCGTATTCAGAGGCCTCTTTGGCGCGAATACTTAAAGAAGCCAGCAAAGGATTAAAACCCAATTCGGTAAGGGAGGCCATCAATTTTCGGTCATCTTTGTGCGTTTGCGTGAACGAATTGAGGGCATCGGCTTTGGACACATAATCAACGCGCTCCACTTGGGCGATAGAAGCGACTTCGTCTTTGGCTTTTAGAATATCTTCTTCTCCCGCCTCGCTCTTAAAATAAACGGAAATATCCATTTTGTCTTGCGCTCTCTGGACCAGCACATTAAATCCGTGTTGGAAAAGAAAAAGCGACACCACCAAAGAAAGCATCAAAGTCATTACCGCCACCGCGCTTAAACTGACGCTTTTGTGGCGTTTGAAATCAGCCCAGCCGTATTTGGCGATTTTTTTGAAGAAAGTCATATTTTATAATACGAACTTACCATTTGCTTCGTCCCTTAACACTCTCCCCTGCTCAAGAGTGATAACTCTCTTTCCCAAACCGTTCACCACTTCCTTGTCGTGCGAAGCCAAAATAATCGTGGCGCCCATTTCGTTGATTTTCAAAAGCAGTTTTATAATATCCCGCGTATGATACGGGTCAAGATTGCCGGTTGGCTCGTCAGCTAAAATCACATCCGGGCGGTGAACGAAAGCCCGGGCAATAGCCGCTCTCTGCGCCTCTCCGCCCGAAAGTTCCTCTGGAAAACTATCAGCTCTTTTGGCCAAGCCGACCAAATCCAAAACTTCCGGCACATCTTCGCAAATCTGGCCTTGTCCACAGCCAATCGCTTCCAAAACATAAGCCATATTTTCGCTAATAGTTTTATTGTTCAAAAGCTTATAGTCCTGAAAAACAACGCCTATTCTCCGCCGAACAGCGGCCAGCGCCGAGATGTTAAGAGAGGCGATATCTTGGCCGTCAAAAATAACTTGGCCCTCGTCCGGAGTTTCCTGGCCAAGCAAAAGTTTAAATAAAGTTGTTTTACCCGCGCCCGAGCGGCCGGTGAGCACCGCGAACTCCCCTTTTCCGATACCGAAAGAAACATCATTTAGAGCAACAATGTCGGGCGGATATGTTTTAGTTATTTTGTGAAATTTAATCATATTCTAATTTCTGCTTCAATAAAATCGTCCAACTCTCCGTCCAAGATCGCCTCCACATTCG